>JAGLCY010000083.1 GCA_023270185.1 Candidatus Krumholzibacteriia bacterium
TCCAGGTTCTCGCGTATGACTTTATGCAGCAGGGTGCGGGCGGGACGACGAGAACGATAGACTGCGGCGCCTGCAGCGGACAACGGTGCCGCGATGGTGGCACTTGGCAAGACGCCTCCCGGGTGCCCGCAGGCAGTGGGAGGCAGTGAAAATACGACCGGTGCCGACTCTGGAGGTTGTCACCCTAAAAGGTTTACGTCCGCGGTCAGCGACATTAAGCAGCACGGAAACGGAATCCTCCGGCTCCTGGTCGCGCAACCGCAGGGGCAAACTCCTAGTTCAAGAGCAGGTAGGTGACGACCTTTTCAACGGAAGTCCGAATTCGGAAAACAAGACCCGCAAACTCTTCCGGCGGCAGTATTCCGCCCAATTCCTGGTTCAGGGCCGCGTCCGACAATCCCATGGCGGCCTGTTGGAGTTCAGCGGCCAATTCCTCCCGCGACATACGGCGGACATCCCTCAGACGCGGTAAACGCGATTGGATCTTGTTCAAACGAATATCAAGAGCATTGAGATCGGGACTCGTCCCCGCCCGGCTGACCAGGAAATAGCAATCATATAGATCCCGCAGCAGCCGCCGTTCGTTCCAGGCGGCGATCTTGTGAGCCAGGGCCAGGGAAGGATCCATGATGCGGACAACCCGGGATGGCTGCCCAAGCGAATTGGCAAAGCCCCCGGTGGCCATGGGGATGGAATCGCATTCACCGGAGACGTTGGCTTCAATCATGATAGCGGCATCGTCGAGGCGCAGGTCGGCACGCAACATTCTGGAATGCAATTCCATATTGACCGTTGCCCCTTCGAGCTCAGCCAATACTTTTTCGATGCGACTTTGGATGTCTTTCTTGGATGTAAACTGGACAAAAACATAGTCGATGTCCATCGTGTGGCGTGGGCTGTCGAGCAGTTTCAGGGCCATGCCGCCCTTGATCACGGCATGGTCTTCGAAAACTTCGGAGAAACGATGCATGACCCACAGAAAGAGGGCATCCTGGCTGGCCGGGCGCGTGGGCTGGTCCGTCATTGTGTTCTCATCATCCCTTCGACAAAAGAAACAAATTTTGGGTTGTTGTAACGGCTGAGATATCCGAAAAACCGTTTCTCGTCCAGCTTGCCCAGCGACAGGTCCGAGTAGATATCGAATGGATAGCGTCGGCCTCGCAAGTGATAGTACATAGTATCCAGGACAGCTTTTTCCGCGTCGGCAAAACAGATACCATTCTCGTTCGTGAAGCCGAACTTGAGGTCAGGAATTGTACTGACATGCTCGATGCTGTATCCGCCATGGGTATAGAGACGCGGTGGTCCGGTTTTGACCGCGATGATCTGGCGCACCGGATTGGTGCCGATAATCAGTTCGCGCGCCAACACGGTACCGAAGCTGATGTACGAAGCGGGGGCCAACCTTTGGCTCAGGGTAGCAAGGTCGAAACCCGGTCGGATGTACCAGCCTCGGCAAAACCGGTTCAGCACGTCCTGTTCCAGGAGGGCGTTAATCCGCCGACTGAAAGCTGCCGGATGGGGTTCGCCAAAGGCTGTCTGGAGGTCAGACTTGGAGTAGACCCCTTTTTGGTATGGGTCCAGTTGAGTCAGGAGTTGATTGTCTCGTATGACTTTCATAATAACACCAATTATACATTATCGTATAAGAACTGTCAATATGAAATATGGTGCACCTAAATTTATGGCTGTCCCTACCAACAATTCCATCCGAGGTAATTGCTGCCGCGTGAATGCCTAATCTCAGGTCGGGTAAGTGAATTTTCTCACATGATGGACAGATGGCGTCGCCAGTCGGGGAGAAAGCGGGATAGAAGAGCCCAAAGCGCTCGATCCGACGGCCTCAAGCGTGGTCGCTTGATGTTTCGCTGGAGAACCTCGAGTTGGTGTCGCAGGGCGATGTTTTCCAGGGCTAGCTGTCTGCGGGAATTGATGGCAGCCGCGAGCGCGTAGAGGATGATTTTGAACATCCAGACATGCTATACCCGAGTTCACGTAACAGCAATGATACCAGAGGGGACGGAATATTTGGTAACCACAGCTTCTGTGGGTCACAACTAAAACACCTGAAATATACCTTGACAGTTGGCATTATTCCGGTAAATATGCCAACTATGCTTACAAGAGTTCTCAAGAAACCAGATCAATCCATCCTCCTGCTGGGGCCGCGAGGAACCGGTAAATCCACCTGGATTCAGCACCATTTCAGTGGCGCCGTCCTCTATGACCTGCTGAATACCACTGAAGTGCTGCGTTTGAGCCGCGAACCGGCTCTGCTCTTCCGCGAGGTGTCGGACCTGCCAATCGGAAGCTGGGTTGTCATAGACGAGATCCAGAAAGTCCCGGCCCTGCTTGATGAAGTGCACCGGTTGATCGAATCCAAGGGGTTACGGTTTGTCCTGTCCGGATCCAGCGCCCGAAAACTGAGGCGCGGCGGATCTAACCTACTGGCGGGGCGGGCCCTGATCACCCACATGTTTCCCTTCGTATCAGCGGAGTTGAATCCCGGCTACTCAGTAACGGACCTGATCACGGGCGGCACCTTGCCCATGTCTGTTCTGGGCGCCGATCCAGCCTCGTATCTGACCACGTATGCCGAGACCTATTTCCAGGAAGAAATTCGCGCCGAGGCCCTGACTCGCAATATCGGTAATTTTGCTCGCTTTCTGGAAGTTGCCGCCCGGCAGAACGGGCAGGTCACCAATGTTTCCAGCATTGCCCGCGATTCATCGGTCAGTCGGCAAACCGTGCAGAACTACTTCACGATTCTGGACGACACCATGCTGGGTTACTGGATCGAACCCTGGCGGTTGAAGCGTCGCACGAAGCAGGTTCAGCAGCCTAAATTCTATCTGTTCGACCCCGGCGTGGCGCGCGCCCTGTCCGGGCGCATTGCCTACCCGCCTACGCAGGAGGAGTGTGGCCCGCTGCTGGAAACTTTCCTCTTCAATGAGATTCGCGCCTATCTGTCCTACTGCGGACTCCACTACAACATTCATTTCTGGCGCAGTTACGATGGCGTGGAGGTCGACTTCATCTGCGAAACAAGCAGAGGTTTCGTCACGGCCGAATTCAAGGCTTCGTCCAGATGGAAAAAGCAGTTCAACCGTGGCCTACACCGCATCAAATCTGAATTCGAGGGTAACGACGTGCGGTGCTATGGCGTCTACATGGGTGAGAAAACAGCGCGGTGGGATGATGTGGAGGTCTTGCCGGTGAAAGATTTTCTGGCCTTGTTGTGGGGAGGCGAGGTTCTCTGATGTGCGGCCAAGCGTCAACTGGAAATCCGCTGGGGAGATCTAATTGTCGCTGGGCAGAGAGGCAAATTGACAGGTAGGGAAAAGCTGTGGATTTTGGCAGGTAGGGTGGGTTGTATTTTTTTAAGTGCTTTATTGAAAAGGGATAGTAAAAACAACCGCATATTTCACAGCCTCCGTTCGGCCACCTGATTGCCTGATTCTATCATAGATTTTAGACTTGTGTTTGTCTCACTACCGCTGACGGGAAACAGGCGGGATGAGGGCTGCCGGGAAATTACAGAAAGAATGTTGCTTTACCTTCCGGCAGCCCCATCTTATCCGCATACCGCCTACGGACTCATTCAATCACGGGTAAACCCGTGGTGTTCTGTCTTCGACCGCATAAATCAGTCAGTAGCAACACTACGTATTGCCGTGCCCTGACAAGAATTATATGAGTTAAAGCAAACCTGTTCACATATAGCACCGCCATGGTTCTGGTCGCAGCCCATAAGACAGCCCATCAGGAGCACCCAGCAGTACCAATGACCACCAGGTTCCATAGTTGCCTCTGTACATTCAGGTTCCTCAAAAGCATCTTTATCCTTTGATGCATAGCGAAAATCTTTAATTTCCCCATATGAGTAACCTGTAAGTTCCAGTGCTAACGTATTTGCTTCCTGATATGTATCATCGCTGTAACTAGCGTTATACGTTATAGCATTTGATGCGTCATAAGAAGTTATCCTCTCATCATCCCTACTACAGGCGACCATTAACAACCCGACCATTAACAAGGCCATTACGGAAAGCATGGATAATTTTCTCATCCTTTTTCTCCTTTTCTTGGTTTCCTTCTTTTTCTTTCTCCTTTTCCCCTTTTCTCCTTTTCTTCTGACTATAGTCAAGACTATAGTCAAGTAGATGCTATATTCTTTAGATTTCAATGTCAAGAGAGGAAAATAGTAGTTCCAACCGCATATTTCGCCTAAATTTATGGCCCTTGTGGGTATCGAGAATCCCTGTTCATACCGACTGCTGCCCCTTGAGAACATCGCTCTTCACCATCAACAGAACAGGCCAACCGAGCCACAATGCCAAACGCCTACCCGACCAATCAAGTCTTCTGAGGCTTCTTCCGCGCCGCGGGAAACAAAACATTATTCAAAATCAACCGATACCCCGGTGAAGTCGGGTAAAGATCCAGATCCGTAGGCGGATCCCCCACCCGGTGCTGATAATCCTCCGGATCATGCCCCCCCAAAAACGTCCAGGTCCCCATCCCCCGTTTCCCGTGAATGTACTTGACCTCTTCGGTACCCTCAACCGCGGCCAAAACCGTCACCGACCGCTTCAAATGCTTCCGCCCATACCCGGTGGTCTGCCCCAGAAACCCGTTGATCACATTGACATGGTTCTGCGTGAGCATGGCCGGCACCGGATCGTACTTGGCCGCGAACGCGAACAGCGTGAAATAGTCGGCCATCGCCCCGCGCATCATGGCGTAGTTGCTGGTGTCCAGGTCCGAGAACTCGTACACCATGGGATTGGTCACCAGCTTGAAATTCTGGAAGGCGAAGGTCCGCGAGAAATCGGCCTGACTCTTGTAGGTCGTGTCGTAGGGAGTGTTGTCGAATGGTGCTGGCACGATATCGGTATACATCCAGGCCAGGGCGATGTCGATGGTGTCGGTCGC
>JAGLCY010000084.1 GCA_023270185.1 Candidatus Krumholzibacteriia bacterium
TCGCGGGCCAACTCTTCGTGGAAATGCTTCTGTTCCAGGTACCAGGGTTCCAGCCCGAAGTTGACGTAGAACTTCCCGTACTGGCCCGTGAAATCCTCGTGGTGCAGATGAAGCCAGTCGTAATCGTTCAACTGACCGGACAGGACTTCCACGTCGTAGATCACATCGTAAGGCACCTCCGCATAGGTCAAGGCCAGGGTCACCGCGTCATCCCAGGGCTGATTGTGGGGCGGGCTGTAGACGGCGATGCGGGGCGGTTTTTCGAGCAGCACCTCATCCATGTTTTCCTGGGCCACGACCTTCCTGATCTCCGCGACCTCGGCGTCCCCGATCTCCTCGAAGTCGACTCCCAGCAGCCGAGCGTCCAGACGAACTCGCTGGTTGTCCCTGATCAGGAAACTGCCGCCTCGGTAGTTGAGCATCCAGTTGACCTTTTCCCCCGCCTGCAGACTGTGGAAAGCCACGCCGTAGGCCCGCAAATGGTTGGTCTGGGTCAGATCCATCGGCACCAGCAGGTACCGTTCGGCGAAGGCGGGGCCAGCGCCCAAAAAAGTCAAAGCCGCAATGATCAGGAACAGGATTCGGGTCATGGCAAAGCCCTCAGTTCGTCGCGCACGTCATCAAGGAAAAGATACCCGGGATACTGCGACAACAGACGCTCCCAGGCGTTGCGAGCCTCTTCGGAACGGCCGGCGTCCTGCAGGATCCTGCCGCGCAGCACGAGGGCGCGCGCCGGATAGCGCCCGTCGGGATGAACATTGATCACCTGGTCCAACCGTTCCAGGGCTTCTTCGATCCGACCGGCCTCAAGGTAGAGAGTCGCCAACTCGAACCGGCCTCTTTCCAACAGGTGCTGTGGTTCTTCCAGATCTACCAATAGAACGGTCCGGGTGACAAAATCCTCCAGGGCGGTCAGGCGCGAAGCGGGCCGGGCGGTCAGGTCGAAATAAACGCTCGGGGAATAGAGATCCAGGATGGACGGACCCCCACTCGGATTGTCCATCTCTTCGGCGATGGCCAGGCCCAGGTCCAAGGAATTGTTGGCGTAGGGAGCGCCCGGATTGTCCATGGCCACCACGGCGAAGCGGTCGCGGGCGGTGGCGTAATGCCCCTGGGCCAGATCGAGCCGGGCCAGATGGTAGTGGGCGTGTCCGGCTGCCTGACGGAAATCCGGGTCGCGGCCAAGATTATCCAGAACGATCCGTCCCCGGGCGGTATCCCCGGCGGCCAGGTAACATTCGCCCAGCGTCAGGCGGACAAGAGCCACCCCGTAGGTGGGCAGGTCCAGGTTCAGCAGCAGACGTTCCAGGCGACGGGCGGCAATCTCGGGTTCGTGCAGGACATCCCTCGTGTAGGCGGCCAGCTTGATCTGCGAGGAATAAAGATATTCGCTGGTGGGATGAACTTCGCGAACCAGAGAGAGTAATTCCCCGAAGCGTTCGGACGCCTGGCGCGGGTCATCGCCCAGAGCCCCGGTCTCCAGGGCAAGTTCGCAGACCTGGGCCAGTTGATCGGCGGCGCGGTGCCGCAGAACGAGATCCCGGTTCACCGGACCCGCCAATCGCTCGAGCACGGCCAGCAGGTAATCCACCGAAGGCTGGACTTGGAAGGATTCCCCCATCAATTCGAGTTCCCTGACCAACAATATGGTGTTTTGAAGCAGGGACATGATCGAAGCCCGCCCCACGAAAAGCGGGTCGACCATTTCGAGAGCCGCTTCCACCTCACCGCCGGCAACCAAAAGGTTGGCCGCCAGCAAAACCTCGGCGCTCTGGGCTCCGGATTCGCCGGACCGATCCTTCAGACGCTCCAAGAACCTGCCGTGATCGGCAGGGCGATAGGGACCTTCCAGAAACTCTGTCCGCAGCAGGGACAGGTTGAAGGGATTGGACCTCAATTCGGCCACCACCTCGTCACCCGCTTCCTGTTGCCGGTCCAGCAGCAGAAGGCCGACTGCGCGTTGCCGCCCCAGCAGGCGCGGCTCTCCCAGGATGACACGCATCGAGTCGATGAGCGTCACGGCCATCGCTTGTTGCCCGGCCTTCTGCAGCAGATCCACACCCACCATCGTCGCGCTGCGACTGTTAGGGTTCGTGTCGATGAAACGGCCGATCGACATCAGGGCGCTGTCCGGTTGATCAATCGCCAGTTGGGATTCGGCCAGGGACCGCCACAACCCGGGATTCATGGCCTGCTCGACCAGGGCATCCTCACACAGCCGCACCGCCTCGGGGTGGTCCTCCTTGAGCTGGGCCAACCTGATCCGTCGGGTCACCAGTTCCCGACTGAGCGCGCTGTGCTGTTCCAGTTCCTTCAACAACGATTCCGCCCGGCTGATACTGCCCAGAATCAGCAGGCGATCCAGTTCGATCAACCGCCGACGCAAATCGAGCAATGATTGCTGATTCATGGGCATTGGGGCCCGGCGCAGCTTCGGGGGAATTTCCAGCTTTTCCTCGGGCTCGGGCTCGGTCTGGGCAAAGGAAATCCCCACCGAAAAAATCATCAGGAGTGACGCGAGCCTGATGATGCGGAGAATGGTCATGGCAAGTCCCTCCCCTCGGGAGGAACCGGCGCGTCATCGAGACGACGCAGGGAATCGAGAGCCGTGAAATATCGCCGGACCAGATCGCGGTACTCCAGCGGTGCCTTTTCCAGGGGCTGGTAACGCAGACGGAAGGGGTTTTCCCCATCATCCTCACCAGTGCCGTCCCGACCATCCTGTTGATCGAATAGACGGGTCGCGGTCCGGCTCTCTCGGCGGTTGGAATAGTCGCGGCGGCGTACGGAATTCCGTGCGTCCAGCATGCGGCTGAGGATCCGTTCCTGACGAATGAGGGTCTCTTCGCTGACCAGCCCGTCGTCCAGATCCTGGCTGAGGGATTCCATATCGCGGCCCAGCTGACCGAGGTCGCCGAGAACCCTTTCACCATCCGGTCGCTGCTGTTGTTTTTCCTCCTCGGAAAGCTCGCCCATCTGGCCGGCTAGGCCAGCCTGCTGTTCGCCCAATCGTTTCATCTGGGAGCGCAGTTCCTGGCTCATGCCGCGGTTGGCGAGCATGCGGCGCAGTTCTTCGGTGGACCCATTCAACCCCGCCTGTTCCTTGGCCATCTGCTTGAGCTGTTCACTCATCGAAGGCATGGGGTTGCCGCTGGCGCCACCGCTGCCGCCGGCCATCTGGGCCTCGGTCAGCAGACTGATCACCAGACGATTGGAAGATGCCAGGCTTTCCCGGGCGTGCCGCCGGGCGATCGGCGAACGGTTTTCCTCCATGGCGCGCAAACTGCTGCCCATCTCCTCGATCAGGTCATCCAGTTTCTTGAGCAGCTTCATGATGCGGTTTGGCGCCTCGTCCATCAACTCGGAGAGATTGTCCCGGACCCTGACCGCCGCCTTCTGCACCCGGTGTTGGGCGCGAGTGAGTTCCCGCGAACGAAGATCCCTCAGATCCGGCGGGATCATGGCGGCAATCTCTTCCTGTCGCGTGGACATGGCAAGCAGGTCGGCCGCCAATCCGCGCAGCGAAGACACCTGCTCCATCTTCATGGCCATCTGCATGGCTTCCTGCGACTGGATCATGACGTGATAAAGGGCGCCCAGATCACGCAGGGCCTGTTCCTGCATCTTCGCCGCTTCACCCGGATCCATCTGCATCAGTTGTTCCGATGCTTCGCTCATCTTGCTTTCGCTCTGCTGCTGTTCGAGCTTTTCGAGTGCTTCCTCGAGGGCGGCTTCCATCTGATCCTGGCTCTTGCTCTCGGGGTTCTGGGCGTTCTGTTCCTTCAGTTCTTCCAGGACCTTTTCCAGTTTTTCCTGTAGCTGGGCCAGTTCCTCGGCCAGGGCCTCCTGTCGCCGCGCCAGTTCCTCGGCGGATGGTGTTTCCCCGGACTTGGGCTGACCTTCTTCACTCTTTTGGTCTTCCGAGGATTCCCCGCCCTCTTCGCCTTCTTCGCCCGACTCCTCCGCCGCCTGCTCCTTCTCCAACTGCCGGCTGAGATCCGCGAGTTCCTGCTGTTTCTGGATCATCTTTTCCAACAGGGATGCCAGCCCCTCGAGTTCCTGCTCCTGAGCCATGCGTTTCAGCATGGCCAAAGCCGCGTCCAGGCGGCGGGCCATTTCCTTCTGGTTGCGGGCGACTTCCTGCATGGCCCGCGCCACCTCGTCAGGCGAAACCTGTCCCGAGGCCTCCTCCATCTTGTCCAGAAGCTGGTTCAACCTTTCACTTCCGGATTGGGAGAGCAGTTCCGATACCTCGTCCGCCTTGTTCTGTTGCTCC
>JAGLCY010000085.1 GCA_023270185.1 Candidatus Krumholzibacteriia bacterium
GTCATTCGGCCCGTTGCCGGGTTTTCATGGACATGGATCTGGACCGGAGGACGGCTGGCGAGGACCCCCCGGGGGGTCCTTTTATGTGTTCCTTTATGAGGTTTTGTCATCGAGTCGGTTTCGCCCGCAATTTCCATCTCCCTGATTTCCAAAAACGCCGCCATCGATTCCAGCATGAACTCCGCGCGATCACTTGGCACGCCACCCAATTTATGAAGCCGTTCAAGAAGTGCCGACCGCCGCGCTTCCTGCTCCGGGCTCAAATCCACCACGAAGCGCGCGGGCAGTTCGCGCGGAGCGACCACCGGAGGCGATGAAGGCAGCAACACTCCCTGACCCGGATCCACCTTGGCCGCGTTTTTGGCCTTTTTCACTTCGTTGACCAGCTCCTTACGGGTCCCCTTGGCGGCCTTCAGCCAGGTGTCTTGGGTTTCAGGTGTGGCCACCGATACGATTTCCCGCGCCTTGGTGTAGCCGAGATCCCCACTGGCCACGGCCTGTCTAACCGCGGGCAACTTATCCAACTGCCGCGCCAAACGTATAAAATCGCCGGCCTTGGATTTGGAAAATCCCAGTTCCTGAATGGCGTACTGGTTGATGGAAGAGCAACCCATATCACGATAGAGATCGCGCTTCATGACCTCGCCGAACCACAGAACGGCGCATTGGTGGGCATTCTCCATGATGGTCAAGGAGCGCCGAAGCAAGACGTGGACTTGAGCGGCAGGCTGATCGGGAATATAAGAAATTTCGGACATGGAATTCCTCCAAATATAAGGATGATGGGAGGTGCGACCAATATACGAACAAAAAACGAAAGAAACAAGAAAAAACAGCGAAAAAGAAGATTATTATGTCACCTGGGGAAAGCCGTTCAAATGCCCACCCGAGAACCCCTCGGTTGATCTTTCCCGGCTAAATTCATTGCTAGTTACAAAATCCATCATATTTGAAAACAAGTTTTCAACCGCATGTAAAGGCTAAGACAAAAAAAAGAGCCCACCCAACAGGGCAGGCTCCTAATTTCAAAATCAAAAAAGTCAGTTGGAAACGGACTCTTCTTCCTCGCCATCCCCATCACCCTCAGCCGCCAGCAATCGCATCTGCTCGGCGTTCCATTCCTCGGCCAGCGCCAGAAGCTCCGGCAGAGTCTTGGCCTTGCGGAACAGCTCAAGCGCCTCATGAAGCTGGGTGTCCGCCTCGATGGCCACCTTGTACGCGGCGGTCGGGCCATGCAGCCTGCGGGCCACCTCGCGCCGCATGCCGCGTTTGATGAACTCGCTGTTGGCGTCCACCAGGGAATCGGTGTAAGCCAATTCGAAGACCTCGAGGTATTCGCCGATCTTTTCCCGGTCAGCCAGGAATTCCTTGAACTCGTTGTAATCCGCGTCGCTGACCTGGTAGTCCTCGGGGATGTCCGTGTTATTGGCCGCGTAATCCACCGCGAAACCGAACAGGGCGCCGTCACGTTCCACGGCCACCTCGAAATCCTTCAGGAAATCCTGGTCGATTTCGATGTCGGGGTTGATTCCCCCGCCTCCATAGACCACACGACCGCCGTCGGTGTAGAACTTCTCCTTGTCGAACCGGTGGAGCTCTTTCTCGGCGGGATCCATTTCCAGTTCCTCGGTCGCCGGTTCACCCTCACCCTCGGGCTCGGCCGCATCCTCTTCCATCGCCTTGCCCATTTCCTCCATGGGATCGCCGTGCCGGGGACGGGCCTTGTGGATCGACCGGCCGCTGGGCGTGTAGTAGCGCGCGGTGGTCAATTTGAGGGCTTCATCCTCGTCGAGCCGGAACACCGTCTGCACCGAACCCTTACCGAAGGATGTCTGGCCCACCACCAGGCCCGCGTCATGATCCTGGATGGCCGCCGACACGATTTCACTGGCGGAGGCCGACGAACCATTGATCATCACGACAATCGGGACCTCGTTGTAGACCTTGCCCCGGCTTTCGCTGTAGAAGGAGTGGTTCTGGGAACGCAAACGGCCCTTGGTGAAAACGATCAGGTCGTCCTTGGGCAGAAAGAGTTCACTGACCCCCTGCGCCGCGTCCAGCAGGCCACCGGGGTTGAAGCGCAGATCCAGGATCAGCCCCTTCATACCCGCGGCGGTCATTTCGTCCAGTTTCACCCTCAACTCGTCCTTGGTGGAGCGGGCGAAGTTCTGGACCCTGACGTAACCGATGTCGTCGATCATGAAGCCGTAGGGCACGCTCTCGATCTTGATGATGTCACGGGTGATGGTGAACGGCAGCGGTGCCTCGGTCCCCGGTCGCTTGATTGTGATGTTGACCTGGGTTCCCGCCTTGCCGCGCAGCAGTTTCACGGCCTCGCGGCTGGTGAAATCCTTGCTGGATTCACCTTCGATCTCGATGATCTGGTCACCGCCCTGGATACCCATGTAGTAGGCCGGTGTTCCCTCGATGGGCGACACCACCGTGGGATAGTGGTCGCGGATGTTGATGGTGATGCCCAGACCGCCGAACTCGCCTTCGGTGGACATCACAAGATCCTCGTAGTTCATGGGCGGCAGATAATTTGAATGCTCGTCGAGTTCGTCGAGCATACCCTGGATGGCCGCTTCCATGACTTCCTTGGGATCCATCTCATCGACGTAGTTGTTGATGATCTTGTCGTAGACGTCGCCCATGATCTTGAGATTGTCGTAGAACTCCCGTCGCCTGGTCGCGGGATCGTCGCCGGCAAAGGCGAACGACGCGGTCAACACCGACATCAGTACGAAAACATGGACAAGGCGCCGCAGATGACGCGCGTGGACGACCGGGTTGTGGTGTTTATTCTGGAGATTGGACATTCATCGTTCCTTCATTGATGTCTGTTGACATGGTCAGACTGTTTTCGGCACTTCATCGAAATCCTTTTACAGGTATTTGAGAAGTCCGTGATCAAGCCGCTTCAGATGTCCGAGTGTCTTGTTCAACATCTCTTCCGGCGATTCGGTGGCGTCTATCACTTTAAATCGCGGAATCCCTGAAACCGCCATCGCCTGGTATCCCTCGTACACACGTTGGTGGAATTCCGCCGTTTCCCGGTCCAGGCGATCGGTTGTTTCCCTGTGGAGTCTTTTCTGGCCCTCTTCCGGCGGCAAAAGACACAGGAAGGTAAGGTCGGGTTCGATATTGCCAAGCGCCAGCTTATTGAGGGCGTGGACCTGTTTTTCTCCCAGTCCGCGGCCGAATCCCTGATAAGCCACCGAAGCGTCGGCGAAACGATCGCACAAAATAATCATGCCCGCCTGCAGGGCGATCTCGATTTTCTCGCGCACAAGCTGAGCCCGGCTCGCCACCATAAGCAGCAGTTCGGTTTCCGCGCACATCCCTTCAGACGCCGTATCGAGCAGAATGTTCCGGATTCGCTCGCCGATGTCGGTCCCACCGGGTTCCCGCAGGATCATGGGATCCTCGCCCTTTTCCGCCAGATGGGCGGCAATGGCATTGATCAGGGTCGTCTTGCCGCTGCCCTCGGGGCCTTCGAAAGTAATCAACAAACCACGATAATCCTCGCCCCCGTGAAGACCACCGGTCGAAGGTGTCACTGTTCATCCTCCTGACCGTGGCGTTCGGCGCCAGGTAATTTGGCCGCGACATGGACGATGCGCTGGACGGTGGTGGCCAGGGTCGCCACGGCAAGGAACCACAGGACCGGCACCACGGCCCAGCGACCGAGCAACAGGGCCAGCGTCAGGATGATCACCCGCTCGGTGCGTTGCAAAAATCCCACGGTGCAGGTCTCACCCACACCCTCGGCCCGGGCCCGAACGTAACTCGTGGTCAGGCTGCCCACCACCACGCATGTGATAAGAACAAGCGCCACAGGGTCACCCCCGTACGGCTGGGTCGCGAAATACCAGGTCAGCCCCGCGAAGAGAAAGGCCTCTCCCAGGCGGTCGAAACAGGAATCGAGGAAGGCGCCCCGGCGGGAAACCGTTCCCTGAAGGCGGGCCAGATCACCATCCAGCATATCGAAACCCGAACCGACCAGGAACACGATGGCCCCGAAAAACAGGTTTCCGCGGGCGACTATGAAACCTGAAATCGCGGTGATCAGCAGGCCGAGAAGGGAAACCATCAACGGCGTCATGCCCAGCTTGTCCAGAGCCAGCACCAGCGGACGCACCTTACCGCGGGCACTTTGTTTGAATTCCGTGAAACCCATCATTTTTCTCCTGTTTTTTCGGCCTTGGCGAGCCGCTTTTTCCCCAATCCCCGCAGGACGATGACCAGTTCGCCCTTCAGGCGCTTGCCCGTCATGATTTCCAGAAGCTGTCCCGCGCTGCCTCGCAGGGTCTCTTCATGCATTTTCGTGATTTCCCTGGCCACCGCCAAAATCCGGGTCGGCGCCAGTTCTTCCAGTATTTCAAGGGTCGACCTGATCCGGTGGCACGATTCGAAGATCAGGACCGAACCCGGTTCAGCAAGGGCGTCTTCCAGGAAAGTCCGCCGCTGGCCCTTTTTCCGGGGCGCGTAACCCAGGTACAGGAACCGGTCCGGTGAAAATCCCGACAGGACCAGGGCCGTCACCGTGCTCGAAGGCCCGGGAATCACCGTCCAGGGCAGATCCTCTTCCAGCAGGGAGCGCACCAGTGTGAATCCGGGATCCGAGATGCAGGGCATCCCCGCGTCGCTGACCACCGCCACCTTTTCCCCGTCTTTCAACCGGGACACGATGACCGGCACCACTTTGGCCTTGTTGTGGTCGTGGTAGCTGGCCAGCGGGACCTGGATACCGTAGCGGTCCAGCAGGCGCCTAGTGTGACGTGTATCCTCGGCAAATACAACATCGGCCGCGGCAAGCACCGCCAGGGCCCGCAGGCTGATGTCACCCAGATTCCCGATGGGCGTGGCAACAAAATGGCACTGGCCGGCGGGAAAATCGACCTCGGGCACCGGAACCTGGATCAATGGAAACCCCCGTCGGTGAAGGTTTCGTCCTCGGGTTCCGCCTGCGCGTTTCCCTGGTCCGGATCGACCCGGCCGGGAAAGAAAGCCACCGGCGGGCCACTTCGCTTGAATGCCATGGCTTTCACACGGCCCGCAACCTTGCCGACCAGTTCGGAGTTGAAACCCAGGGCCTCGAGCTGCTTCGGTCCCAGGCCCTGATCGATCATGTGAACCAACAGGCGATCGACTTCGGAGTAGGTATAACCCAACTCGTCCTCATCGGCCTGGCCTTCCCACAGATCCGCGCTCGGAGCTTTGGTCAGAACGGCCTCGGGCAATCCAAGCTCTCGGGCCAGGAGCCGGATCTCGGTCTTGTAGAGCTGCCCCAGCGGATTCAGGGCGCAGGCGTTGTCACCGTACATGGTCGTGTAGCCGAGCAAATCCTCGGTGCGGTTCCCGGTGCCCAGAACCAGCGACCCGTCGCGGGCCGAAATGTCGTACAGAACGATCATCCGGCAGCGGGCCATCACGTTGCCACGGCGAATAAGATCACTAGCGGGGATATCGGTCAGAAACGCGTCGGCCATGGAAGTGATCTCGATTTTCTCGGTCTTCATGCCCACGGCGGCGGCCACGGCCACAGCATCGCCCACCGAGGCTGCTGAACTCGTGGCGTAGGGCATCATCACGCCCAACACTTTGTCCGCCCCCAGGGCACGCGCGCCCAGGCCGGCGGCGACGGCCGAATCGATTCCCCCGGACAATCCGACCACGAGGGAATCCCTGCCCGCGGCTTCCAAAGTGGCCCGGATGAACGCGGCACACGTTTCATAAGCTTCGGCGGGCTCGACGGCCCAGTCGGGACGATCCAATTCAATATTCATTCGGCGTGCATCCTCCAGGAATCAACTTCGTCGCCAGGCCCCGGGCAGGAACAGCACGAGCACCGTGAATATTTCCAGCCGGCCGATCAGCATGAACAGGACCAGGAGCCATTTTTCCCAGTCCATAAGAAATGCGTAGTTGGACGTGGGACCGACCAGCCCCAATCCCGGACCGATGTTCCCCAGGGTCGCGGCGGTGGCCCCCACGCTGGTCACGATGTCCCGCCCTCCGAAAGTCAGGATCAGGACCCCTGCAATATACACCACCATGTAGAGCAGGAAAAAGCCCAGAACATTGGTCAGCAGCGATGGAGAAATGGCCCGGTTGTTGAACCACAGGGTAAACACGCCGCGCGGATGCAGCATCTTCTTGAGTTCCAGCTTGGCGTGGCGCAACAGGATGAAGACCCGCATCACCTTGATGCCGCCACCGGTGGATCCGGCGCAGCCCCCGATGGTCATCAGAATCAACAGAAGGGCGTGGGCCACAGGCGGCCAGGCCAGGTAGTCGGAGGTGCCGAAACCCGTCGTGGTGAGGATGGAAACCACCTGGAACACCGTGTGCCGCACCGTGTCGTGCCAGGCGGGATAGAAATTTATCGAGATGAGAACCCCGGTGAGAATCAGGACACAAACCAGCACGATGGACGCGTAGAACCGGAATTCCTCATCCTTGTGGTAGACCCGCCAACGACCGGTCAGGGCCAGGTAGTGCAGGGAAAAATTGGCGCCGGCCAGGAACATGAACAGGATGATGATCCATTCCACCGCCGGCGTGGCGTAACCGCCGACACTGGCGTTGTGATTGCTGAATCCGCCGGTGGCCATGGTGGCGAAAGAATGGCAGATCGAGTCGAAGGGTCCCATGCCGGCGATCATGAGGGCAGCGATTTCCACTAGGGTCAGCAGAAAATAAACCGCCCACAGACGCTTGGCCGTTTCCCGGATGCGGGGCGTCAACCGTTCGGCCACCGGACCGGGAACTTCCGCCCGGTAGAGTTGCATGCCGCCGACCCCGAGCAGGGGCAGAATGGCCACCGCCAGCAGCACGATTCCCATGCCCCCAAGCCAGTGGGAAAGGGCGCGCCAGAACAGGGTCCCATGACTGCGGCTTTCGATGTCCGTGAGGATGGATGCGCCGGTGGTGGAGAATCCCGAGATGGATTCGAAGGCCGCGTCGGTGAAAGAGGGGATCTGACCACTGAACCAGAAGGGAAGCGCGCCGAGCAGGCCGACGAAAAGCCAACCGAACGCCACCACCGCGAAACCTTCGCGGACCCGCAGGTCGGGGGTGTCGCGCAGAAGAAACAGGGCCCCGCCACCCACCACCGCTCCGATACCCGCGGAAACCAAAAACCAGATCCAGTCATTTTCACGGTAGAGCAGCGACACCAGGGCCGGCAGTAAAAGACAACCGGCTGTGACCAGCATCAGAAAGCCCAGGACCTTGACGACGACCCTGATGTTCACGAGGCGCCGCCGGCGAAGAATTCCTCAACCTTGTCCACCGCGTCGGGCAGGGCGAAAACAACGACTTCGTCCCCCGCGGACAACACGGTATCACCGCTGGGAGTGACGACCCGGCCCCGCTTGAGGACCGCTCCGATGACCGCGTTGGAGGGAAAATCGAGATTCATCAGGGACTTGCCCAGCCAGGAGCAATTCTTCCCCACGCCCAGCTGCAGGATTTCCGCCCCGGTGAGCCCCAGGTTTTCCGCGTTGATGACCGCGCCGCGTTTGACGAAACGCGCGATCCAGGTCGAGGTGGACAGACGGGGCGAAACCGCGGAATCCACGCCCAGAAGAGGCAGGAGAGGCACGTAATCGGGGCGGTTGACCAGACAGACTGTCTTGGCCGCGCCGTGGTGGTGCGCCAACAGACAGGCCATGATGTTCGTTTCCTCGTCGCTGCTGACCGAAACGAAACCGTCCATTTCGCTGACACCTTCGCTTTCCAGCAACTCGGTGTCCGAACCCTCCCCGTGCAGCACCAGGGCGTGCCTGAGCTTTTCGGCCGCCTGCCGACACTTCTCTTCGTTGCGGTCGATGATCTTGACCTTTACACCAGCGGCCAGAAGATCCCGGGCCAGATCCCGGCCCATGGCGTTGGCCCCAACGATCATCACCTTGGACAGCCGACGCGTTTCGGCACGGAAATAAATCAGGGAGCGGTCGACTAGGCGGCGGGTGCCGGCCATGAAAACCTGGTCATCGGCCATTATCACGGTATCCCCGCTGGGGATGAGGGTCTCATCACCGCGAACGATGGTCGTCACCAGGGCGATGCTGCCACCCAGGGTCTGGTTGATCTCCGCCAGGGTCCGGCCATCGACCTTGGATCCGCGTTCCACACGGGTGCCGACAATGCGCACCTTGCCGCCGGCAAATTCATGGACCTCCGTGGCCCCGGTCTGGAAAAGGATCTCGCGGATGGCGTGCACCGCCTCGTGCAGAGGATTGATGGCCAGATCGATCCCTTCAAGCACAAGCCGGTGGTCCTGATAATAATGTCCCTGGCGAACACGGGCCACCTTGACGCGGGCTCCCAGGACGTTGGCGGTCTGGCAGGCGATGATGTTGATTTCGTCCCGGTCGGTGACCGCGGCGAACAGATCGCAGTCCTTCATGCCTATCTCGCGCAGAACAGTGGGACTGACGCCGTTGCCTATCACGAACCGGCAATCCAGATGCTCGCTCACATTGTCCACCCGTTCCTGGTCCATCTCCACCAGGATCAGGTCGTGTTCGCGCCGGGTGATGATCCTGGCCAGTTGGAAACCGACGGCGCCGGCTCCGATGATGACGATTTTCACGACCGGTCTCCCGCAAATGAGTTGAGGGCTTCGACAGCGTGGCCGATATCGGCGTCCGAATGTTCGAGGTGAGGCACCAGCCTGACCCGTCCCGGCCCGAACCCGACACCCAGCACACCACTGTTTTCCAGATGGCCCAAAAGAGCCTCGTCCTGGCCCGGGCCTTCCACATCGATGATCACGATGTTGGTGTCCACCGGATGATTCACCTTCAGGGCCGGATGGTCAAGGCCCGCTGCAAGGACCCGGGCGTGTTCGTGGTCCTCGGCCAGCCTGGCCAGATTGTGATCCAGGGCGTAAAGACAGGCGGCGGCCAGAATACCCGCCTGGCGCATACCGCCGCCCCACATCTTGCGGAACCGATGGGCCTGGGCGATGGTGGCCCTGTCCGCGGCCAGCATCGACCCGACGGGGGCTCCCAGGGCCTTGGAAAAACAAACGCTCACCGAATCCACCGGAGCGGCCAACTCGGCCAGGGTCAGCCCGGTGGCCACGTGGGCATGCCACAGGCGGGCCCCGTCCAGATGAACCCGCACACCGCGGGCATGAACCTGGTCGGAGATTTCCTGCACGTCTTTCTGGGGTAGGATCCGGCCACCGGCCCGATTGTGCGTATTTTCAAGGCTGACCATCCCCGGTGGCGCGCAATGCACGTTGTCGGGATTGAGTGCCGCTTCGACCCGGGTCCAGTCCAACAGACCGTCCGGCGTTTCGACGCAGGTTACCAGCAACCCGCACAGCGCCGCGGGGGCCCCGGCTTCGTAACGGTAGATGTGGGCTCCGTCCTCCAGAACGATCTGATCACCCGGCCGGGTCTGGGCGCGCAGAGCCAACTGATTTCCCATGGTCCCGCTCGGAACGTACAGGGCCGCTTCCTTGCCCAACAAATCGGCCACCGTCGACTGCAAACGATTGACGGTTGGATCATCGCCGAAAACATCATCCCCAACGTCGGCAATCATCATGGCCTCGAGCATCTCCGGCGTGGGACGCGTCACGGTGTCGCTGCGCATATCGACCAGGGAATTGGAAGGAAAGGGAGTATTCATGAAACGACCCCGCTGTTTCAGCCGTTGACGTAAAAAACCGGCTCTCCGGTTCTTAGGCCGGAAAACCGGTTCCAATGACGATTGTTGACGTCCGGACCAGTGGACGTGAACATCAACCCGCGGCGGCGACCTTGTCTTTCAACATCTTGGACACCTTGAACACGGGTACTTTGCGGGAGGGAACGGGTACGGCCTCTCCCGTGCGGGGATTCCGGGCCATCCGTTCCTTGCGTTCCTTGACCTTGAAGGTGCCGAAGCCGCGGATCTCCAGATGCTGGCCGTTGACAAGCAGGTCCCCGATCTTTTCCAGGAAAAGATCCACGGTTTCCGCGACTTCCTTTTTGGTGAGACCAGTTCTTTGAGCGATGTCTTCTACGATATCGGCCTTGGTCATGACAAGCCTCCTAGGTTCCTCCGTTATACCCCTTATATCTCAGGATTCTTTTAGCATATAACAGCATAAACGATGAGGTGTCAAGGGCTTTATGTCATTTCGGTTACCCGTGGTCAAAGAAAACAAGACCCTGCCTCCGTAACGGGCAAGATGCATGATCACGACATATGGAGCATCGCAAGACAGCAGGGTGCAGGATGTCTTCTGAGTCCCCAACGTTCCCGGGGGTTCCTTTATATTGATGCTAATTACTTGTTTTTAAAGGGTTTTAGGAAACAGAAGGAACATGGCCTCCAGTTGGCACCCACTTTGCAATTGACCCGCCTGAGAATGTGGCCGGAAGGGCAGTCTTCAAGCAACTGTGCCACAGCAACAGATCTCTTCCGGCCCGTTCCTGAAACCATCGGGCAACTTAGCGAACTTTGAAGGAGGACCACAATGGTCAGCAACAAGATGATCGTGACTTTCATGCTCATCGCCATCGCCAGCCTGGCTTTCACCGGCTGCAGCGATGACAACCCCGTCACCACCGTAATTCCCGCGGACACCGCGCCTCCGGCCGTTCCGGCCAACCTGAGCGTGGACTATTCCGCGGACATGGCCGTCGTCAACTGGGATATCAGCACTGTCGATAACGACCTGGCCGGCTATGTCGTGACCCGCGAACGTTACGGCATCATTGATACACTGGTCAATACCCCGGTTCTCATTTCCAGCTATGAGGACACCAATCCCCTGAGCGGTTCCAGCCTGTACCACGTCTATGCCGTGGATCATGCCGGTAACGAGAGCGCCGTCGCGACAGTGAGTCTGACGATCACTCTTGGTCATCAGGCTTCCGATCTGACTCAGTAGCAGCTCGAACCGAAGTTGGTTCCCGTTCGCTGGGTGATCAAAAAAGCCCTCCGTCAAATTGACGGAGGGCCTTTTCTGTTTTGGGTATCAAGCGGTCCGCGCAACCTGCGCGGGCTCAGGCTCCCCCCAGGTGAGCCACGGTTTCCGCGAGTCTGAAAAACGGATTGATCACCGTATAAATGGCCGTCGAAAACAGGGATCCAACAGGTGTGTATCTCACAAGCATAAGAAACCCTATTACGATCATCATGCCGTATCTTCGCAGGTTCTCGTAGTTGGCCCGGGCTTCGCGGGGCAGAAACCGGCTCAGGATCCAACTCCCGTCCAAAGGAGGCAAGGGCAGCAGATTGAAGACCGCCAGGACCACGTTGATCACTACCCCGAACTGGAACATGGTGAACAGGAAACTGTGCAATGACGGCTCCGGGTGCCCCCCGGGGACGGACACTGGAAATCCACCGATCGCTATGACCAGGCCCAACAGCACGGCAAACACCAAGGCCAGCAGCAGGTTGCTGATCGGACCAGCGGCCGCGACCTTGGAATGATCGTTCATGGGATTGTTCAGACGGCCGGGATTGACCGGAACGGGCCTGGCCCAGCCGAACATGAAACCACTACCGGTAACAGCCAATACCAACGGCACCAGAATGCTGCCCACCGGATCGATGTGCGGCAGCGGGTTGAGGGTCAATCGGCCCGCGTCATGCGCGGTGTTGTCGCCCAGTTTCCAGGCTGTATAGCCATGGGCCACTTCATGCACGACCACTGAAAAAACCAGAACCAGGACTTGTATAACCACCAGTTCCAAAACAGACCTTCTTCCTTGTTGGCTATGAGATCAAAGGTCTGCCTGGCAGACCTTTCCAGGCTTCCCAGACAGAGTCCACATCGATGTTTTCCATCCAGCCGAATTCCTCGCCCCGCCGGTCGGGCAGCCGGCCACCGCTTCTGACAACGACAACCTCGGGCGCGGGCGGCTTCCACAGGGCCGGGTCAGTCGGTCCAAAAAGGGTCACCGTGGGCACACGCAGGGCACCGGCCATGTGCATCACTCCGGTGTCGTTGCAGAGAAACCTGTTCGCCTGCTGCAGCAGGGCCGCCCCCACACCCACCGGGCAGGCGGGCGCAACCTTGACACCGGATCCGATTTCATCGGCGAGCAGCCCGGTCAGTTCCGCCAGGGGCCCGGCATCGGCCGGTCCGTGAAGGAGCAGGATTTTCTCCCCCGCGGCCACCGCCCTGGAAGCGACTTCGGCGAATCGCTCCGCGGGCCAGACGTTCTGCTTCTTTCCGGCCCCGGGATGGATCGCCCAGAAACCGGGAAGCAGTCCCAGATCAGTCAGGATCCGCCGGGCGTAGGCCGTTTCCTCCGGCGCCGGCACGACCACGGTGGAAGTATCATCGGTGCTGATCCCGATCGCCCGCAGAGGCGCCAGATTGTGTTCCACCGCGTGGATTTTCTGGACCGGATCGGACGGCATCTCCAATGAAAAAGCATGGCGGCTGATGTCCCAGCCGAACGGGGCGCTGTCACCCCCCACCACATAACGGGCTCCGGAAAAAAGCGCGATGGCGGAACTGGTCACGGAAAAGGAAACGCTGCTCAGGACAAACGCAACATCGGCCCGGTAGTTCCGCAACCGCCCCACGAACCGGAAAAAATCGGAGGGACGGCGCCACATCTTCTGGTCGAAGGTCACCACATGATCCAGGTGGGGATTGTGCAGCACCACCTCCTCGTTAACCGGAGCGGTCACCAGAAGTATTTCAGCCCCGGGAAAAGTCTCCCTGATAGCCCGCAGGACCGGAGTGGCGCAGACCATGTCCCCCATCTGATTGTGTTGACGGACAATCAGGACCCGACGGGGCCTGAGAGCAAGAAGTTCCGCCGGAGTCAAGGCGGGACGACTCGCCAGACGGGCCATCAGGCTGCTTAACTGACGTTTGAAGGTGCGGTAAAGATGCGCGCTCATGGCTCCAGGGGTTGTCAGGGGTTGGCATTCCCCTTGCATATTGCGGGGTCCATGCCGATTCGTTCCGGCGGCTTCAACCAGCCTTCGCGGCCGTCAGATTCTACCGTCTCTTGTCCTTGCGCTCTTCCAGATCCCCAAGTAACGCCAGGTAGGCCGCGTGGCGCCAGGCGGGAATCTTCCCAGATCTCACCATGGTCTTGACCCCGCATTGGGGTTCGTCCCGGTGCAGGCACGTTCTGAATTTGCAAACCTGACTGCCCTCGATGAAGTCCGGAAAATAATCCCGTACCTGTTCAGGATCAATGTCCCAGGGGTCAAAACCGCGAATTCCCGGAGAGTCGGCGATGAAACCGCCCCCCTGCAGAGGGAAAAGCTCGGTCCGAGTGGTGGTGTGGCGACCCAGGCCGGTTTTTTCAGTGACTTCGTTGACCCTCAGCTTCAACCCCGGATGGATGACGTTCAGCAGGGTGCTCTTGCCCACTCCGGACGCTCCGATCAACAGGGAGATGCGGTTGGCAAAAACGTCCTGGAGTTCCGTTATCCCCCGGCCCGATTCAGCCGAAGCCCAGATCACCTTGTAGCCGAGGTCGGCAAAATAATCCCATTTCCGGATTGCCGGATCCCCATCGTCGATATCGTCCACAAGATCGCACTTGTTCAGGACCAGGACCCCATCAACTCCGAATCTTTCGGCGGCCACGAGCAGCCGATCAACGAAACCGGTCTGGGGGGCCGGTTCAAGGAGGGATTGGATGGCCACCACCTGGTCCAGATTGGCCATCAGGACCTGTTCGGTACGGCCGCCGCTGCGGCGGGCCGCCATTCGTGAGATCCGGTTGCGCCGCGGCAATACTTCTTCGATGACCCCCGAACGTTCGTCCGGACCTGAATTCAGCGCCAGGAACCGGACCCGGTCACCGGCCACAGCCACGGTCTGCACCTCGCGCGGCCCCTTCTTCAGGCGGCCCCGCACCTTGCAGGTCCACACGACTTGCGCTTCGGCCACCAGACAACGTCCAGCCGTGGCGCGGATAACGATGCCTTCCCGGAGATCATCCGTTTTCGGCGGTGATCCGGACCTGGCTCCTTTGTCGTCTTTCGCCCCGATGCCGCACCTCCTCGGCAGGCCACGGTGGACGCATCCGCCGCCGGCCCTGGCCGCATTGCAACTTGTTAAACCATCTTCAATAGGTTAGTTTTTTCAGGTAAGAAGTCGTAGCACATTTTCCTCGTTGACTCAAGGTGGTACGCGCATTATGGACATTGCCGAGGTTCTCAAACATACCTCACCGGACCTCTTCATCCCAGATCTGGAAGCTTCCGACAAAACAGCCGCCCTGGCAGGACTCGTTGAAGGTCTCATTTCCGGCACGGACATCCAGAATCCCGATACCATTCTCCAGATGTTGCAGAGCCGGGAAAACCTGGGCAGCACCGCTGTGGGCCCTGGTATCGCCTTTCCCCATGGCCGCACCCTGGCCGTCCAACGCCTGACCATCCTGATCGCCCGTTGTCCCGCGGGTGTGGATTTCGATTCCGAGGACGGCGATCCCACGAAACTGTTTTTCATGCTGATCGCTCCCCCGCAGGATACCGGGCACCAGTACATCAAATCACTGGCCGCCCTGATCGACTGCATCCAGGACGCGGATCTGCGGGAAAAACTGATGGCCGCCGGGGATTACGAATCCTTCTGCGAAGCCATGAGAGAGGGTTAGGGAATGCATCCTCAATTGCAACTGCTGGTCGCCCTGCAGGACATGGATGAAATGCTTCGGGAGACCGAGGAACAGGGTGAAGAATTTGAAGGGCTGGGTTTCAAACACGGTGGCTTGGAAGATCTGAAGAAGGCCCGGGAGGAACTGGCGTCCAAGATCGAGCCGAGCCTCGCCAGCTGGTATCGCCGTCTGACCGGGAAGTTCGGCCATGCCGTGGTTCCGGTGGTGGGCAACCTTTGCACCGGCTGTTTCGCCAACATCCCATCCTCGTTTGTCAGCAAGACCAACGTGAACAAGGTTCAGAAGTGCGAAAGCTGCGGACGGTTGTTGTACTGGCCGTAGGCTCTGCTTTTATATAAGTGGTCAGTCCTCGGCGCCGGTCATGGCACCGGCGTTGGCCACGACCTGGGTAATCTCCTCGACGATCTGTTTCTTCTCACCACCGTCATCCTTGACGCCCAGATCCTCCTTGGCCCACTGGGATTCGGGGAACGGCCCGAGGCTTTCCAGCTCTTCCCAACTGGTCACGCCGGTCTCCTTGCGGAAGATCAGCCCGCCTTCCAAATCGTCCTCGTCCACGTCCACCGTGATCAGGTCGCCCTTGCGGATCTGTTCGCTGCAGATGTACTGCGAAATCGGGGTGACGATCTCCCTTTCCACGACACGCTTGAGCGGCCGGGCGCCGTATTGGACATCGGTTCCCTGATCGACCAGACGCTTCTTGGCTTCCTGGGTGATTTCCAGCAGGAACGGTTCGCTGCACAGCAGGGAGCGGTGATGCACCTGGGCGATGAGGATGTCCAGGATGCTGTACAGGTGCTGCTCCTTGAGCGTGTGGTAAGTGATGATGTCGTCGAACCGGTTAAGGAACTCGAAGGGGAAAACCTTCTTGGCCTCGCGCATGGCCGCTTCCTCTATGTCCTTGTCCATCTTGCCTTCACTGACGCCGGTCGAAAAACCGATGCCCGATTGCGCCAGGTGCGCCCCCATGGCTTGGCTGCCGACATTGGTCGTCAGCACGATGATGGATTGCCGGAAATCAACTTCCTCGTTGTTGCCCAGCACCACGGTGCCGTCCTCCAGGATACCCAGCAGAAGGTTCCACAACTTGGGATGGGCCTTTTCGATTTCATCGAACAGGATGATCGAAAGATACTTCTCGCTGTCCGGCGGATAGAGGCGGGCGAGCTTGCTGTCGGTTTCGCTGATCATGCCGGACTGGTTGTCCAGGGCCTTGCGGTGATGGCGGTCGATGTTCTCCTGGGAAAGCAACGGCCTTATCTCGCCGCCCACGTAACCCGGAGGCGATCCGAGCAGCTTGGAGATGTTGTAGTGGGCGGAATACTCCTGGCAGTTGACCCTGGTGAAGGCCCGCTTGTTGCCGAAGACCGTTTCGGACAGCGCCCGCACCGTTTCGGTTTTTCCAACGCCTGTGGGCCCCATGAACATCATCGTCAGCAGCGGCCGTTCGGGATCGTGCACCCCGGCGATCAGTCGGCTGAAACTGTCGGACAGTTTATCAATCGCCTGCGGCTGGCCGACGACCATCTTGTTCATGTGGGTGGCGAACCTGAGAAGCTGCTCGTTGCGTTTTTCCTTTTGCAGGGTCTTCAAAGCGATGACATCCTTGTCTCTGGTTTCCTTGCCGGCAACTATATTCCGGGGTTTCCGCCTCTTCGAAGGAAAAAACGAAAGCCCATCCCTGACCTAATCCTTCGGACGGTCACAGACGGGCTTGAGTGCAATTTCCGTGCGGTTTTGTGTGTAACTGATGTCACTACACGAGATTGCAAATAATCTTACGATTCCGGCATGTAGGCTTTCTTCAGATAATCCGCCTGGGGCTGACCCGGTTTTTCGACCCAGCGATGGCCGAACTCCGGCCGGATCGGGCTGTGCTGGACGATGTAATGCTCCACCGCCTCGGCAGTCGTGATTTGGGTCGGGGTTACTTCATCCGGAGAAATCGACGTCAGGAAATCCAGCCCGCTGTTGCCCTCCATCAGGAAGTTGGTCATGATCACCTTGTAGACGCGGTCCGGATCCCAGGGCTCGCCTCGGATTTCCAGCGTGACAACACGGTCGTAATCGGGCCGCGCAGTATCGTATTCCATGACCACGTCTGAAATGCAGATGCCCCCGCTGCTGCCGGCCAGCTTGCGTTCGATGACGCGACGCACCAAACGGCCGTCCATCCTGACTTCCACCAGCTCGTTGCCAAAGGGCAGGACCGAAAAGATGTCGCGGGTTGTCAGATCGCCGGCAGAGATATTGGCCCTTATTCCACCGAGGTTCTGGAAGCTGAAGTCGGCGTCGAAGTATTCAACCATGGCGTCGGTAACCATGACACCGATCAGATTGGTAGGTCCGCCCCGGACCATGGAGATGGCGCTGCTGCCGATCACCTTGCCCATCTCGGCCTCGGCCTGTTCGTGGTAGGGCCGAATGACTTCGACGATCTCCGGATCGGGCCAGATCTCATCCTCGAAAAGTGTGATCAGGGTGCCGCGATCATGGGAGCCCTCGTAGCCGAGAAGTTCCCTGGTCTTGCGGTCGATCAGCAACACGGCATGGCCGATACTCGAGCCGTTACCGAAGGATTCGAAACACATGGTGTGGTTCACCGGATCGATCCACGGCACGTGATACCCGCGATGGGTATGGCCGCCGACGGCGAAGTCGATGCCCGGCACCTCGTGCACCAGCTTCATCAGATTCATGCCGCCGTAGGAATGGGCGCTGCCAAAGGTGCCCTGCTGCTCATCGTCAGTTTCGGTCTCGGTGCTGCCGGCGATTTCCTGCCAACCCTTCTTCGGGTCGTAGGGCAAACCTTCGTGGATGGCCAGGAAGATGATGTCGGCGCCCTCATCCAGCAATTGGTCCCGGAACTTGGCCACATTGCCCGGCATTTCCTGGAAGTCCAGCCCGGCGATGTTCTGGGGAAAGGACATCGCGGCGGTGCTCGGTGTGATGATGCCCACCACGCCGATTTTGACACCCTGGTATTCCAGCATGATGGTCGGCTGGACCCAATCGACGTGCTCACCGGTATCCTTTTCGACCAGGTTGGCGCATATCCAGGGGAACTCGGACATTCGGGCCAGCCGTTCGGTGTTTTCCCGGCCCTTGTCGAAGTCGTGGTTGCCGGGAACGGCAAAATCGTAACCGACGGCATTGAAATACTTGATGACCGCTTCGCCCTTGGTCTTGTTGCCGATGGGCGTGCCCTGGAACATGTCCCCCACGTCGACAAGCAGGACTTCTTCCCCGGCGGCCGCGGCCTTGGCTCGGACTTCCTTGATGTAGCGGGCGGCCGACGCCCCTCCACCCAGGGGCGGCGGGAAGGCGGGGTTCATGAATTTGGCCCCTTCGGGCGCGATGTGGCCGTGCACGTCGTTGGTCCACAACAGGTGCAGACGCAAGGTGCCGTCATCGGTTGTATCAGCATCCGACAGTACGGCCACTGCCGAAACCATAAGAACGACCAGGACCAACAGGGGAATTCGGCTCAGATTCAATTTCATATCAGAACTCCAGCTTGTATCCCACGCCAATGCGGAATCGGGTGTCTTCGACGCGCGCCTGGGGATCAGACTCGAACTGGTCGCCCTGGTAATTATCCGGATAGGGGAATTGATGATCCTGGACACTGGTGATCTTGCTCAACTCCATGGAAGCGGACAGCATTCCGTTTCCCAGGGGCATCCCGACACCAGCGGAGAACACGCTGGCATTGGCTTCTTTATCCGCGTAGCTGTCGAAGTAACGGAATCCGAATCGCAGGGGAATGCCGTTGTAGAAAGTGTGCTCCACACCAATGCGAACATCCCCGACATCCTGAAGATCATCACCTTCACCCGTTTTGGGATTCAGGCTGTCGTTCATTTCGCTCCATGGTTTGTACTCGCCCTCGATGGTAAAAATCGTCCGGGGATCAGTCCGCGGCCGGAATGTCAATCCCACCCGATACACGTTGGGATAGCGATATTCCGCGTCGAAGGGATCAATATGGTTGTCGTCCGCATCCAGCCTGGTCGTGGTGAAATTACCCGTGGCCGAGAGCTGGCTTTCCCAGGAAACTCCCAACTCAACCCGTTCGGTGATGACTCCCCGCAGACCGACGGTGAAGTTCACCCCATCCATGGTAAATTCATCCTGTTCATGATAACTCTTGCTGCTGTCCTCGTAATCCCGCACCGAGTTGACTTCCGTGCGAGTGCCGAAGGCGTAATGAACAGCCGCCCCGAAGGAGAGACGATCGAACAAACCCAAACCCGCTCCCAGGGAAAGGTTGCGCAGGGTGCCGGTGACTTTGCGCTGGCGTTCCTCGAGAATCCGGTCACGGTTATCGCCGGTAGCTCCGCTGGGGTTCCGCACCTCTTCCTCGAAAGTGTAGCTGAAGGGATAGCGGTCGGTTAATGAGACGCCCACGGAAAGAGGGAGATCCCCCTTGAGAAGCCTTCCGGCGAATCCGGCCCCCGTCTGCCAGTAATGATTCCGGTTGCTGGCGATGGCCACATCGGTCAAATAACTGTCGAAACCATCGAACAGCGGAACGAACCGGTCTTCGTGTTCCTGATCGAGAGAAAAACCGAGGTCAAGGCGGTAATTGTCCTCATTGACGAGGAAGGCGGGATTGAAGATGTTGGACATCCCCCCGCGATACAGGGCGGTCCCCGTACCCCCCATGGCATTGATCTCCGCGTCCCGCCAGGCCATCTGGTCGCCGTATTCAGTCATGATCTGGGGCGTTGCTCCCACCTGCGGGACAACTATCACCAGAATGGCAAAAACCAACAACACACCCGGCACGGTCAATTTCTGATTTCTCTTTGTTTTCGTGGTCATTACTCGAGTCTCCTCGGATCTATCAGAATGTGTAGTCCATCTGCAGGCGGACAAGGGTGTCATCCTTGGGAACGTAGGTGGCATCGGGGGTATTCCCGAGATTATCACCAAAGTTACGAATATCGACATAGGTCTTGGGCAGATTGTGGTCCCGGGTGACCTTCAGCTGGAACAACAATCGTTGGGATACCCGGGTTTCGACCTTGAACCAGTTGCGGAATCCGGTCCCGTCCAGCAGGACGAATTCATTACCCTCGAAATTCCAGAAGAACCCGTCGTACATAGATGACGCGAAGCTCAGCTGGATGCCCGGTGTCAAGTTATGTTCGTACCGGACCTCGAAAGCATGACCCGGCGCGCCGTTGGTGCCCACGGCCGATTGCCCACCCGGCTCCGGAGTCCCGGCGAACGGCCAACGCTGCCGGGGAGGGAACATGACATTGCTTGTCATGTACATGAAAGCCAACCGGTTGTAATTGCTCATCAGGGCAATCATCTGCCAGCGGGTTTCCCAGTTCTGGAATCTTCTCGTGTCGAAAGGATCACTTTCAGAACGGCTGCTGTAACGGTGACGAACCCGGAAACGCAGGTTGAACAGGGGCTGGTACTCGCCCTTGATGGTGTATCGCATCAACTCGGCGCCGTCGGCCTTGCGGGTCCATTGGTCGAACTGGAGGCCGCTCAGGATGAGTTTCCGACTGATTCGATATCTCATTTCCAGGAACAGGCCCTGTTCGGCCTTTGGCTGGGGCGTGGTCGTCTCCAACCATGAATACAGACCATCGTTCAACCGGAAGGGAGAACTCAGCAAAGTCATCTCGTACTTGCTGTCGTTGCTGAAGGCCCTGCCGTAGGGGTTGTCGAAACCGACGTCGTAGTTCCGGTAAATGGCCAGCAGGTGGAGATTTTCCCACTGGCTGTAGGCGTTGATGATGTAGGCATCGGGATTCTTCCCGCTGAAGAAGTTGTTGCGAGGATCCTGAAGGAATGCGTATTCCCCCTGGATCGATACGTTCTTGTAGACCCCCTGTGCCTCGGCACCCATGACACGGCGCCAACGGTACTCCGTCACGGTGCCGTCATCATTATGCACCACACTGTTGTAGGCGCTGGTGATCTCCGTATCCCGAGCCTCCAGAAGGTCGAGATCATCACCATTGATGAGAGTCTTTTCATCCGGGACAAAACCCCGGTTGTAACGTGCTTCATATCCCAACACACCGAGGAACGTGCCCGGCGCCAACATGACTTTCATGTTTCCGCCGATCATGTCCTCTTGAAACGCGTTCCGGCGAAGGCCCGTCGGTAGACCGGTGCCCGGCGCAAGGCGATCATCGAGCCACGCGCCCTCTGGCCGTGGCTGCATGATGACGTAGCGGTTGATGGTCCCGTCAGAGTTGAGGATGCCGTCTTTCTTGTCGCTGGAAATGAAAAGTGAAGCGTTGACAGGTCCCATGGACCCTTCGATGGCCCCTCCTGTCAGGTGGTACTCGTAGCTTCGGGCCAGGTCGCCGTGGATACCGAGCAGGCGTTTGTTGAATCCGTACCCGGTCTTGCGGAAATGGATGTAGTCGGTGTTGTCCATGACCAGACCCAGACCGTAGGCCACCCGGAAGTTCCCCAGATAGGCGGCCTTCAGGCGGAAACTGCCCAACTGTTTGTCATTGACCCCGACGTAGCCCTTGACGGTTTCATCCCAATTATTTTCGCCGTACTCCCTGGTGGTCAGGAAACCGGCCTGGTAACCGCCCTCGACATTGATACGAACCTTGTTCATCCAGCCGGGCTGGAAGAGTTTGAGATCATCGAGAAGAAACCGTCCACTCCCGGGAACACCCGAGGTGATGCTGCCGATCTCGTCATCGTCATTGGAATAGGGCGTTTCCCAGTACCTGGTCTGGATATAACCAGTGACCGAGCGGCTGGAGTCCGAAATCTTTTCATCTTCGCTGTAAACAACGAAATCTCGAAGGTTGCGGTACGCCCAGTACCTCAACCCGTCGGATCGCCGCATCTGGCGACTGCTTTCGAAGTTCCCCAGCCTTTCCCGGGCCTTCAGGATGTTGGTGGCATCCACCGGCGAAACATTCTGGTACGACATCAGATCATAGAGATCCATATGGTTGATGTTTTCCGGATTCCGCATCTTATCCAGATACTCGTCCACCAATCCTTCGCTAGAACCTTCCTGCCCCAGGTAACGCCGGACCTGTCTGTAACTGGCTGAAAGCCGGGCAATCGAAGGATCCTCATCATCCGGAGGCATTACCGAAACCAGGGGTTTGAGAATCTGGAAGAATTCCGGCGTCATGCCTGGGATTTCATTCAATTCGTAAACATTGGCGAAAGGCCGCACAAAGGTCCGGTAATCATGAATACGGCGAGCCAAATCCTGGGGAATCGGCAGGGTCAGCATTTCCTCCAGTGAGGCGCTGTTCAGATTCATGGGCTCGACCCGGCCTTGCTGATCGGCAGCCTGGGCATACCCAAATCCGCCGAAAAACATCGGCAGCAGAGTTAGCGCCAGAACCAGGAAAGCTCCGGCAACCGGCCGTGGGCGGAGGTGGAACGCACCACCGTTTCTAAGGGTTACGCTCACTGCGCCTCACCGCCCCATGCAAAGTTCAGCCCGAACTGGTGCGTGCTGTCCAGTGTCCCGCCGCCGGTGGAAAATCCATAGTGCACACCAAGTCCCTGGAAGGTATAGCCGAAGCCGGCGGTCAGCTTGTTGGGATTGGTCAGAATCCCCGCCCTCAAGGCGAAGCCGTCCACGATCATCATCTCAATCCCGCCGTGGTACTGCACATCTTCACCGAGTTCGTTGTCGAACTCGAACGTCGTGATCACCCCTGCATATGGTTCGTAGCTGATTCCCGCCACCAACCTGCGGTGGAGTTCCTCCTCATCCAGGCCGAGGCTCGGATTGTTGAGATTCTTGACTTGGAACCCCAGGCGGGTTCGTTTGTGCACGGTCATCATGAAACCCAGATCAATTCCGAAGGACGTGTCACTGCCCGGATCCAGGCCTGAAACGGACTGGCCCAGTTCGACGTGGTACATGTTCAGGGCGTACCCAAAATCAACCCGTGAGTGGTAATCGCTGTAAAGATTGAACCCATGGGCCAGGCTGAGCTGGGTTTCCTTGAGCAGGCTGGTATCCTGGTAACCCACCTTGAAATGAGTCATGCCCAGACCGACATTACCCCATTTTTCACTGAGGGGAATTCCCGTCCCCACAACGAAGAAATCGGTGAAGTCGAGGGTAAAAGGCCGCACGTAACTGGCGGCGATCGATCCTCCATCCATCTTCCCGAGATCTCCCGGATTCAGGAAAGCCGCGTACGCGCCGTCATGGACCGCGACGGATGATTCACCCATGGCCCTGGCCCGGGGGCTGACCGTGGTGTTTTCAAAGAATGCGCTGGCCGGCAACGCCGAGAAGCCGAGCGTCGCCAGAATCACGATATATGTCAGTTTCCGAATCATCGCTCACCCTCTCTAGTTGCTCAGCCGGGTGGCAACGACCACCGGCGCGGTTTCATTTTCCTGTTTGCCTGTCTTGATATCCACTGAGGAAAGATGCACCACGTACATCCCGCCTTTGACCCTTTCGTAGAGGGAGTCCCTGCCGTCCCAGTAGATAAGATTCGGGGGATTCCCGTCGAAGCGGCTGTCGAACAGGGTCACCACAAGCCTTCCTTCCAGATCGAATACCCTCACGCGGGTTTCGCTTATGCTTCTGGGATTTGAAATGAAGGCGATGGGGAATTCCTCACCCTCGCCCGGCAGGAATGTCCTGGCCGGAACACGGAGTTGGATGACAGTCTCGCTGCCCTGGTCACCTCCGGCGGGCATTGACGGCGAATAGGGTTTCATTTCAAAGGTCGTGTTGAACTTTTCACTCGTTTCGTCACGACCATCCACACCGTTGCTGCCAGTGGGAGTCTGGTCACCCTCGGACCCGTTGATGCGTTGGTAGGAATTTCCGAAGTCATTCTGCTTATTGAAGGCATCGCCGGAATTTGTACCGTTTTCCGGCAGGTAGGAATGACTGCCGATCTTCTTGCCCGTCTTGTTGAAAAAGATGCTGGATGTTGTTGATTCGTCGGGATCCTTCCAGACAAACACGTCGATGTCGGTAACCTTGTCCTCGCCCTCCACGAAATGGTAGAGGATGATCGTCTCAGCCGAATTGGTAAGCGTGGGACTCGACTCGCCGACGATGCTGTTGCTGGAGGCATTCCCGAAAATCCAGCGCATGTCGGGCACGCCATCAGGCCCGCCACCGTCTTCGTACAACTCCAGGTCCGGATTGAAACCGAATTCGCCAAAGAACACCGAGCTGCCAGGCACGGCGATAACAATGGTGTCGCCGGCCGCAATGGAATAGCCGTCAGGGAAACGAGCGTGGAAGTCGCTGAAAGCCCCACCGCCGACAGTGCTCTGTGAAGGATTGCCCAGGCCGATATTGTAATAATATTGGCTATTGGGGCTATGGTTTGCATCCGTCAGGTAGTAATCACTGAGGTCCACCGGCACGGTGCCCGGATTGTGTATCTCGATGAATTCCTGATCGGATCCAAGCGTACAAATCTCTGTCAACAGAAGCTTTACCGCATCGCCTCCAACCGGAGGGGGTGCCGGCTGGGCGGGATCAGCAGCCGCCATCTGGAAGGTCCCGTCGAAGTTCTCGCTGGTCTCGTCCCGGCCATCCACACCATTGCTGCCGGTGGGCGTCTGGGTGCCCTCGTTGGCATCGGTGCGGTGGTAGGACATGCCCGGATCGGTTTCCGAATTGAACGGAGTCTGGGCAGTCGTGGCGGTCTCATCCAGGTAGGAGTGGCTGCCCACGGTCACGCCGGTCTTGCTGAACAGGAAGCTCGTATCGGCGGAGAGCGCGTCCTTCCAGAAGAACACGTCGATATCCACCACCCGATCCTCGCCGGCTTTCCAACTGTAGAGGACCACCGTTTCGGCGGCAGGGCTCAGAGCCGGTGTCGACGTGGCGCCGATGATGCTGTTGTTGCTTCCGTCCCCGAAAATGAAATCCATGCTCGGGACGTTGTCGTCGTCGGAATCATTTTCAAAGAGTTTCAGGTCGGGCATGAAGCCGTAGGCCGCGTTGAAGGCCGTGCTTCCACCCACGGCGATCACGATGGTATCCCCGGCCGCCAGGGAAAACCCGTCAGGGAATTTGGCGTGGAAGTCGCCGTCGGCGCCGCCGCCCACCGTCGCTGCGCTCGGGCTGCCCTCGGCGATCCGCCAGTAGAATTGGCTGGCCGGGGTGTTGACCGCGTCGGTCAGGTAGTAGCTGCCCATGTCCACAGCCGCGGTACCCGGGTTAAGGATCTCGATGAACTCGGCGCCCACGTCCTTGGTGCAGACCTCGGTGATGAGGAGTTTGTCCGGGTCGAGCGCCGGCCCACCTCCACCGGGAGCCGAGGGGTCGTAGGGCATCATGGCGAAGGTGTTGTTGAAGTTCTCGCTCGTTTCGTCCCGGCCGCCCACACCGTTGCTGCCGGTGGGGGTCTGGCCGCCCTCGGTGGCGTCGGTACGGTGGTAGGAGTTCCCGAAGGCATTCTCCGAACCGAAGGCGTCATTAATATTGGTGCCTTTTTCAGGCAGATAGGAATGGCTGCCGACCGTCACGCCCGTCTTGTTGAAGAAGTGGCTTGTGGTCGTCGAGGAGGGATCCTTCCAGGCGAAAACATCGATGTCGATGACCTTGTCCTCACCAGTCACGAAGTGGTAGAGGATCACGGTCTCGGCCGTGTTGGAAAGTGTCGGAACCGTCTCGCCGACGATGCTGTTGCTGCCCTCATCCCCGAAAACCCAACGCATGTCAGGTACGGCATCGGACGCGGCCCCATCCTCGAAAAGTTCCAGATCCGGATTGAAACCGAAGGCAGCGAAAAACACATCGCTGCCGGCCACGGTGACCACGATGGTGTCTCCGCCGGCAATCGTGAACCCGGCGGGGAACCTGGCGTGGAAATCATAAAACGCCCCGCCGCCGATGGTCGTCTGGGAAGGATTGCCTTCCGCGATCCGGTAATAATACTGGTTGCCACTGCTGTAATTGGCGTCGGTCAGGTAGTAGTCGCTGAGATCCACCTCCACGGTGCCCGGATTGTAGATCTCCACGAATTCCTGATCGGTGCCCGTCGTACTGACTTCCGTCAGCAGCAGTTTGCCCGGTCCCGTTCCCGGATCAGGATCCTGGGCCACGGTCCAGGAGGCCGCGAAATTGGGCGATCCGGCCGGATATACGACCGACATGCTTTCCGTGTTTGTTCCCTCGCACCACCAGGCAACAACCGCGCCCTCGGCCTGAGCCGGCACTGTTGCCGTCCACACTCCGGAGCCATCGGTATTTCCGCCCAGGGTCAGATCGGCGCCCCCGTCAACGGTGTAATGGAATACGGTTTCTTCCACCTCGTCCTGGTCCGCAAGAGTCACCGAAAGGGTCACGGCCTGTCCGTCATACGGCGCGGCGGGGTCGATGCCCCCCGCGGTGGCGATGGGAGCAGTGGGATAAGGCGGAATATGGATCGCGGGCGGTTCGTGCCCAACGACCTCGGGGAACGTCGTGGCCAGGTTTTCACTGGTCTCGTCGTGACCACCTATGCCATTGCCGCCGGTGAGGGTTTCGGTGCCTTCGTCGGTGTTGATCCGGCGCAGAGAGCTGCCGGCGACCGGACCGGTCGCGGCAGCGGCTTCCTGGGAAGCCACCGCGGTGTCCGCCTTATAGGATCCACCGCCGATGGAAATCCCGGTCTTGTCGATGCGCACGTTATTGTCGGCGCCCCACATGACGTAATCCAGATCCTGGACGAGATCGGTGGCCCCGTCCCAGGAGTAGAGAATCAGGCTGGCCGCGGTTGCGGAAAGAGCCGGCGCGTTGCCCGCGCCGCCAAGACCGGCGTTGATCGACTCTTGATATGCTTCCAACATTTCCGGCACGCCATCAGGTTCCGCACCATCCTCGAACAGTTCGAAGTCGGGATTGTTGCCATAGGCCGCCAGATACTCGGCGCTGCCGTTCAAGGCGATGGCGATGCTTCCTGAGGCCGGCAATACGAAACCGGCGGGGAACCTGGCGTGGAAGCCACCGGCGGTCCCACCACCGGGGTTGGCCGAGGCCGGATCCAGCAGGGCGATGTTGTAGTAGTAGGTCGCCGGAGCGGCCGCGCCGTTGGTGAGATAGACGTTATCCATGGGGATGGGTGACCCCGTGGGATTTTCGATCTCGATGAACGGGCTGCTTCCGGTAGCGGTCTGGACCACGACTTCGCTGATGATCAGATGGTCAGCCGTAGCGGCGAAGGCCGACGTGGCGATGACACCCACCGCCAGCAAAGACAAGATCAACCACCTGAAAGCCCGGGATGATTCCCTACGAAAACTGGACATCGAGGCGCTCCCTTCAAGGGATCCGGAGAGAGAGGTTTTTGGTTTGGAGACGGACCATAACTTGCGCGAGGTTTGCATTCAAGCCCTAGTTATAAAGAAAACAACTATGAAAATGAGTATTAAAAATAAATGAAAAAAGCATTAAATCAGTGGGGTTTAAACAATCAATGATTTATGCGGAAGATTCGCCGGCCTTGGAAAACGCGGCCCCCAGAGCATCGGAAGTCTCGGCTTCGCGCAGGCCCTGAAGAAAGGAACCCTGCCGGACCAGGCGAGCCAGGCGGGCCAGGACTCGAAGCATCTGACGGGGATCGCCATCCGGGCCGACCAGCAGGATAACGATGTCCACCGGTTGGCCATCTTCCGAGGGAATATCCACCGGATCAGCCAGGGTGGCCACCGCGATGCGGACTTCGCTCACCCCTGTGAACCGCGCGTGGGGAATTACCAGGCCGCCGCCGATGGCGGTGCTGCCCTCGGTCTCCCGACGCATCACCTCCCGTACCAGATCCTTCGCCGGACCGACGTTACCGTCGTCCACGAACTGGTCCACAAGGCGGGTAACCGCCTCGGAGACACTGTCGCAATCCAGCTTGGGCAAAAATCCGCCGGGGGTCGTGTAATCCATTAATTTCATGGAGCGAAGGTAATGGAACAGCGGCCCGGTGTCCAGCATATGGACCCGGGCCGCTCAGTCTTCAAGTGGATCATTACTCGACAGTCGCGGCCAGCTCCGACACCTTGCCGGCCAGCTGCAGAAAAGCCTCCCGCGCCGTGCTGCCTTCGACCAGGGCCGCCGGTTTGCCGGTGTCGCCACCCTTCCTGATGCTCGCGTCGATGGGAATCTCCGCCAGCAGGGGAAGACCGTACTGCTCAGCAACCTGGGCACCGCCACCGCGACCGAAGATATCGTACTTCTTGTCACTTTCCGGGCACACGAAATAGCTCATGTTCTCCACGATGCCCAGCACCGGAACCTGGGTCTCCCTGAACATCACGATGCCCCGCCGCACATCGGTCAACGCCACCTCCTGGGGTGTCGTGACCATGACCACGCCGGACAGGGGAACCTGCTGGATGAGAGTCAACTGGGCATCTCCGGTTCCAGGCGGCAGATCCACGATCAGGTATTCGAGATCAGTCCACTGAACGTCCTTCAGGAACTGCTTGACGGCGGAAAAAACCAGCGGACCACGCCAGATCACCGGCTGTTCGGGCGGCAAAAGAAGCCCCATGCTGATGACCTGCATGCCGTGGGAAATGACAGGGTGGATCTTCTTGTCTTCGGTAACTTCCGGCCCTTCCGAAAGACCCAGCATGGTGGGCACGCTCGGCCCGTAAACATCGGCGTCGAGCAGACCGACCTTATGCCCCCGGGCGGACAGGGCCAGGGCCAGGTTCACCGCCACGGAGGATTTCCCTACGCCGCCCTTGGCGCTCGCCACGGCCACGATCTTTTCCACTCCCGGCAACTTCTTGCGGTCGGCAAACGGATCGGGCGACTGCCCGTGAGGCCCGGTGGGAGCGGCTTTCGGCTGGGACCGGTCATCCACCGGCACCTGCACCGAAAGAACCCCCGGCAGCCCGGAAACAGCCTGGATCACACTTTCCCGCACCGCGGCAATGGTCTCGTCCTTCTCACTGGTCTTGACGATGGTCACGACAACCTCGCCGCCGGTGACCTTGATTTCCCCGATCAGGTTGATCGACACCACGTCCACTCGTGTGCCGGGTACCTTGACGTCCTTGAGGGCCGTCATGACGATTTCAGGATTGAGATTGTGACTCATTTTCAACTCCTTGCGTGCGGAACCATTCAGCGCCGGAAGCAGGTCCGGCATTTATTGTCGTTCAGGATCTTTTAATTGTGTCGAGCACCCGTCCGAGAATGTGGGCATGGTCAAAAGCCAGATCAGGCAACCGCTTCACGGGGAACCAGTCGGCGCTGGCGGCGTCGTCACCTCCACGGACAACAGGGGCCTCTCCGATGAGAACCGCGACATAGACCACCGACACCGTATGTCCGCGAGGGTCCCGCCCGGGATTGCCGAAGGTCCGAAACTGGCGAAAGGGAAGACCGGTCAGTCCCGTTTCCTCCTCTATCTCCCGGTGGATCGCGTCTTCGATGTCCTCACCGTAATCCACGAACCCGCCGGGCAGGGCGTGCCGCCCTTTGAAGGGATCCCGGCCCCGTTCGATCAGCAGCACCGCAAAATGATCCCCCAGCACTCCCTCGGCCTGCCGTAACAGCACCACGCCGTCGACCGTCAGGGCGGGATTGCGGAAGTGCTCCACGACATCCTTTTCGCCTTCGGTCGGTTGCGATGTATGCTCGGTCGCCAAGAATTACACCTGATCGAAAGAAGCCAGAGCCTCTTCACATTTTTCGAAAGTCTCGAAGACAAGTTTCAACTGGGTGACGTTCAGGATATTATCGATCCGGTCGCTGACCTGGCAGATCTTCAACTGGCCGCCGTTTTTTTTCAGCGTGTGATAGGCCGAAACCAGGATGCCCAGCCCCGTCGAATTCACCCAGTTGACCTTGTGCATGTCCAACAGGATGTCCACGTATCCATCACTGATCAGTGTCTTGATTTCCGACTGGAATTTATCGTGATCCGGACCGCCCATGATCTTGCCGGACAGGTTCAGGACCATGACATCGCCCTTGAGATTCTGACTGATATTCAACTCGCCCTCCTCCTCGATAGTGGGTGTTATTCATGTACTGTTATATGATAAAGTCCAAATCCAAGGTTTCCAACCCGGATTATCACTTCCGGGCACAAATTCCTCTCGAGGAGGAATCATAATGAGCACGATACGACAACCTGTCCTCAGTGGATCCTGGTACCCGGCCGATCCGACGGATCTGGCCGCGGCGGCCGACGGATACCTGTCCGGAGCCGACCTCTCGATCCGACCGGCCGGACGCCCTCTGGTGGCCGTGGTCCCCCACGCGGGTTATGTCTACAGCGGTTCCACGGCGGGCAAGTTGCTGGGCTTGCTGCGGGAAAGCCCGCCCCGACGCATCATCCTGCTGGCCCCAAATCACCGGGTTGCCCTGGACCGGATTGCCCTGAGCGGCGCCTGGGCCTTCGCCACCCCCTTGGGAACCGTCGGGGTCGATCAAGCAGCTGTGGAGCAACTAGCTGAAAACATATCATTTACGACCAACGACCGAGCTCACGCCAAGGAACATGCCATCGAGATCCAGTTGCCCCTGATTCAGCGGACCTGGCCTGATGCCGTGCCCCTGATCGTCCCCTTGCTGGTGCCCGCCCTGTCGAATGACCAACGCCGGGAGGCCGCGGCAGCCCTGGCCAAACTGGCCACCGAGGACACCCTTTTCCTGGTTTCCACTGATTTCACCCACTATGGAGCCTCCTACGGCTATGTTCCGTTCACCGAAAACCTTCCGACCGCCCTGGAGGAACTGGATTCAGGGGCCATCCTGAGAATCCTGGCCGCCGATGCGGCGGGCCTGCTCGAATACGGCCGCTCGACCGGAATAACCATGTGTGGATTGGAAGCGACGGCTGTGACCCTGGGTCAGGACCTTCCCGAGGGGTATGAAGGCGCCTTGATCGACTACACTCGCAGTGGCGACCGTGATGGTGACTATTCGCTTTCGGTGAGTTATGCCTCCATTCTGCTGTGTTCAGGGCCCGAGGGGCGGCTCAATGACAAAGAAAAACAGTTCCTGAAGGGCGTTGCCCGGCAGTCCGTGGAAGCCGCGGTAAAAAATCAATCAGTTAAAGATTCCCTTACCCTGGCCACAGAGGCGGGGATAGATCTCTCGGCGAGTCTGGTCTCCCACCGGGGAGCCTTTGTCACCTTGACCATCGCCGGCCAGCTGCGGGGTTGCATCGGCTACATCGAGGGTATTAAGCCCCTTGTGGACGCCGTGGCGGAAAACGGCCGCAGTGCCGCCGTAGGAGATCCCCGCTTCAACCCGGTGGCTGTCGACGAGCTTGCCCGCCTTGAAATCGAGGTTTCGGCCCTGACCCCTCTGGTTCCCATCGCCGGGCCAGGGGAAATCGTCATCGGGCGCCATGGCGTGGTGCTGGCCAAAGGAGGTCGGCGGGCTGTGTTTTTGCCCCAAGTGGCGACCGAACAGGACTGGGATCGTGACACCATGCTGACCCATCTGGCCCTCAAGGCGGGTCTGGATCCGGACGGCTGGCGAGAGGGCGCCGAATTTCTGGTTTTCGAGGCAGACGTTTTCTAGTTGTCGGATTCCCGTTAACGGGCTATTTTTTGGGATCGTAAAACCTGACGGCGGAGTGTGCGTATATCCTCTCCCTCTGGGTTGAATGGCCGATTCATTTCCAGAATCAAAGACGGTGACCATGGGTCTTCTCGACAAAATCAATAAATTCCGGATCGCCAAGGACATGATGGAGGCCGATCTCTACAACTATTTCCGGGTCATCGAATCCGCCCAGGAGAATACTGTCCGGTACAAGGGCAAGGAAATCATCATGCTGGGCAGCAACAACTATCTGGGGCTGACCAACCACCCCCTGGTCAAGGAGGCTGCCCAGGCGGCCATCACCAAGTACGGCACCGGTTGCACGGGATCCCGTTTCCTGAATGGAACCCTGGATATCCACATCGAACTCGAGGAAAAACTGGCCGCTCTGGTGGGCAAGGAAAAGGCCCTGGTTTTTTCGACGGGATTCATGGTCAACCAGGGTGTTCTCAGTTCCCTGGCCGGTCGCAAGGAAACGATCATCGTCGACCGGACCGATCACGCCTCGATCATCGACGGTGCCCGTCTGTCCTTCGCCGATGTACGGAAATATCGCCACAACGACATGGAAAACCTGGAGCTGGTTCTCAAGAGCGAGAAAGACACCAACAAGCTGATCATCGTGGATGGCGTCTTCTCCATGGAAGGCGACATCGCCAAGCTTCCCGAGATCGTGAAACTGGCCGCGCAATACGATTCGGTGATCATGGTGGATGACGCCCATGGCGTCGGAGTGCTCGGCGATCAGGGCCGGGGCACCTGCAACCATTTCGGACTCACTGATCAGGTCGATCTGATCATGGGTACCTTCAGCAAATCCCTGGCATCAGTAGGCGGGTTCGTCGCCGGCGACGCCGACGTCATCCATTTCATCCAGCACATGGCCCGCGCCCTGATGTTCTCCGCCAGCATGCCACCCGCCTCGGTGGCCTCCGTATCGGCAGCCATCGATGTGATGCTCGAGGAGGAATGGCGCCACAAGGCTTTGTGGCACAACAATGATCTCATGCGTGAACGTCTGGACGACGCCGGCTTCAACACCGGCCCGAGTGAGACCCCCATAATCCCCGCCGTGGTCGGGGAAGATATGGCGGCTTTCAAAATGTGCCGGCGTCTGATCGACGAGGGTGTTTTCGTCAATCCCGTCATCAGCCCCGCCGTCGAACCCGGCAACGCCCTGATCCGCCTGAGCCTGATGGCGACTCACACCGAGGACGAAATCAACCAGGCCATGGACAGCATGATAAAGGTGGGCAAGGAACTGGAACTGATTCCCAGTTAATCCGGGGTTATGCCGAACCCGATTTTCGACCCGGGAAGTTCTCGAATTCGTTCCAGGACCTCCCGGGTTTTTATCGATAAGGGAGAATGCGATGACCGTGACGATTTCCCCCGTCGGCGAAGACAAATACGCTCTCCGGGAATTCCTGGACGTTCCCTACCGGATCTACCGTGATGATCCCAACTACGTGTTCCCTCTCCTGGACGAGATGAAACATTTCCACGACAGGAAAAAGAATCCTTTCTACAACCACGCCACTTCCGAACTGTGGCTGGTCCGCGACGGGGGGCAGGTGGTCGGCCGCATCGGAGCGGCCGTGGACCAGTACAACAACGATCATTGGCAGGAGAAGGTGGGTTTTTTCGGTTTCTACGAGGTCGACGACAACCCCGCCGCGGCGGCCGCGCTGCTGGAAACCGCGCGGGAATGGATCGCCGGCCAGGGCATGGACACGATGCGCGGACCGGGTTGTTTCACCTCGAACCACGACTGGTACGGCCTGCAGGTGGACGGCAAATTCAACCGCCCGGTTCTCGGCATGCCCTACAATCCCCGCTATTACGAGAAACAGTTCGAGGATTTCGGCCTGGCCGGAGCCAAGGATCTATACGCCTGGGACATCAGGACCGGAGGCGTCCTGCCCGAAAAAATGCAGCGGCTCATCGACCGCATCATGGCCCGGCCCGGGCTGGTCATCCGTCCGTTCAACATGAAGAAGTTTACCGCCGAAGCCAACCTTGTGCGTGACCTGTACAACAAGACCTGGAGCGAGAACTGGGGATTCATACCTCTGGACGACGAGGATTTCGCCTACATGGCCAAGGACATGAAATCGATGGTGGATCCGGATTTCCTGCTGGTCGCCGAGATGGAAGGCAAACCCATCGGCTTTTCGTTGAGTATCCCCGATTTCAACCAGGCCCTGCAGCCGCTGCGCGGCAAGCTGCTGCCCTTCGGCTGGCTGAAATTCCTTCTGGGCAAGCGGAAGATCAATTACGCGCGCACCATCCTGATGGGTGTCCTGCCGGAATACCGCAGACTCGGTGTGGACATCGCCATGGTGTACAAGACCATGATGGCCGCCTTCCCCAAGGGAATTACCTCCGGCGAATGCTCCTGGATCCTGGCCGACAACGAACCCATGAACCGGATACTGTCCGGTTACGGGGCGGAAATGTACAAGACCTATAGGGTGTACGAAAAGGCGGTGGGGTGACAAGCGTCAACGGCAGAACGGAAAACAGCGGCCCCTTGATCGCCCTGACCGGGGCGACGGGGTTTCTGGGCAGCCATATTGCCGATACGTTGCTGGCCCGCAACTACCGGGTTCGGGCATCGGTGCGGATGACAAGCAACCTGCGCTGGCTGGACGCCAAACCCGTCGAAACCGTGGTGGTCGATCTTACCGATCCCACTGACTGCGCCCGATTTCTGGCCGGCACGAACGGATTGATTCATTGCGCCGGCGTGGTGAGCGCCCCCGCTCCTGAGATCTATCACACGGCCAACGTGACCAGCACCGGGACCCTGCTCGCCGCCGCCGCGAAATCCTGGGCCGGCCGTGAAGATGCCGCCGTCTTCATCCTGATCTCGAGCCTGGCCGCCCACGGTCCCGCCGGCATGGATCAACCTGCCCTGGAAACCGATGACTGCAACCCCATCACGCACTACGGCCGCTCCAAGTTGGCCGCCGAGGAACTTCTGGCCACGGGTGAATGGGCGTTTCGAACCGCGGTGCTGCGGCCCCCTTCCCTGTACGGTCCCCGGGACTCAGAATTCCTGCCCCTGTTCCGGATGGCGGTCCGGGGCTGGACCGGTCGCCTGGGCAGCCGCATGACCGGACTTTCCCTGGTCGATGGACGCGACGCCGCCGTCGCCGCCGTCGCCCTGCTGGAAACAAAATCCGCCACGGGGCCATATTTCGTGGACGATGGACAGACGGGTTACGACTGGCCGGCCATGGCCGAAGCGCTGGGCCGAATGGCCGGCCGCAGGATCCGCACCCTGCGGGTGCCCCTGGGTTTGTTGAAATCCATTTCCTGGCTGGCCGGACCTTCCCGAGCCGCGCGATCGGCGGTTCTGAACCGGGACCGGATCCGTGACCTGGACACCGTTGGCTGGGTCTGCGACGGCAGGCGCCTGACCGCCGCCACGGGCTTCCGGGCCCGGCGGGACGCGGCCCGGGGATTCACCGAAACACTGGATTTTTTCCGTGAGGAAGGTTGGCTTTGAACCTCAGGAAGAAGCTGATCGATCTGTCCCTGCGGAGAATGAACATCGACCGCTGGGCCGTGATCTACCTGCTGATCAGCGCTTTCTACCCCGTGCTCAAACCCTCCGCGTTTCCCGAACCCTGGGCCAACGCCATCCTGCACGGGGGGCTCGCTCTCATCATCTGGTTTGTCCCGCCCTTCCTGCGCTGCAGCCGGTTTTTCCCGCTGCGACTTCTGGGTGAAATCTATCTGCCGCTGATTTTTCCCATGTTCTACGCGGAAATGAAATACCTGGGCATCATATTCTTCGATTTCGAAAACAGCCTCGACCCCTCGCTCATCCGTCTCGAGGAATGGATTTTCGGTGGCCAACCGAGCCTGGAATGGTCGCGCCTCTGGCCCTGGCCCTGGTTCCACGAGTTGATGGAATTCGCCTACTTCACCTACTACTTCCTGGCGGTCATCTTCCTGATGCTTGTTTTCCGGGCGGGCAACCTGGCCGAGCAGGCGAAGTGGGACATGGTGCGGTCGTTCGTTCGCGACCTGAGCCTGACCATGCTTATCTGCTACACCATGTACACCCTGTTCCCCGCCTGGGGCCCGAAGTACTTCAGGGCCGGATACGTGGAAGTCGACGGTTGGATTTTCACTAGCATCATGCGCCATATCCATGAAAACGGGGCCCTGCTGGGCGCCGCGTTCCCCTCCAGCCACGTGGCGGCCTCCATGGTGCCCTGGTGGCACACCTGGACCAACTTTCCCCGCCATCGCTGGTGGATGACCACCATCTTCGTCCTGCTGTGCATGTCCACGGTCTACAACCGGTACCACTACGTGGTGGATGTCATCGCCGGCCTCATACTGGGCGCGCTGGTGATGTACTTTGGCCACCGTCTGGGGGATGTCGCGAGGGATCGTCTGAAATATCGCAAAGGTTGATTGGCGGGAATAAGGGTTGATTGGCGGGAAAAAATATTCAAACAGTCATTTCGCATCCGGCTCACGGCCGGGATGGATCAGCCTCAGGTGAAACCGCCGGTGCCGCAACCACCGCCGGAAAACCCGCCCGTTGAACCGGCGGCTCCCGTGGCGAAGGCGGAAAAACCCCTCTCGACCCGTTTGGACTTGCAAGCGGGGCACTTGAGTTCACCGCTCTTCAGCTCGGCAGCCGAAAGCAACTCCTCGAAATTGTGTCCGCATTTCTTGCACGTAAACTCGAAAATCGGCACGCCATGACCTCCTGGCCGTCGGCCAGATAATATTTCTACTCGGAGTTCCGGTCCACTGAATCCGGTGTATTCTCCCGATTTGACCCTGGATCCTTCAAATCGTCTCGATCACCGATCGAGCAACTGGCGGGGCCTCAGCCGGGTTGGATACCCAACCGGGGAAAAACGAACTGCACTATGATGAAGTACAGGACCACGAATAATATGAACTTTTCCATCGACGGTCCTTTCAGGTCTCCATCAATCACACCCGACTATCTACATGCGCAGTTTATTGACGGAAAAGGTAGTAAAGAACATCGCTCTGTCAAGAGGTCAGAAGGTCCCTTTCACCCAGCCCCCGTCCGACACGAGGCATTGTCCCGTAAGATAACCCGCCCGGGCGGACATCAGGAACAGTATCAGGGCCGCGAGTTCTTCGGGTTCACCCAGACGCCCCGCCGGAATTTCGGCCGTCCATTCCGCCAGGACATCCTCCCTTGTGCAACCGGTTTGTTCAATCTTTTTTGTGATCAACCGTTCGACGGCGCTGGTCGTGTGGTAACCGGGCGCAACCGAGTTGACGGTCACTCCGCTCGGCGCGCCCTCCAGGGCCAGGTTCCGGGTCAAGGCGTGGACCGCCGGACGCATCACACTGGACAGGAGCAGGTTTTCCACCGGTTGCAAAACACTGACGGACGTGATCTGAACGATGCGCCCCCAACGACGCTGCAGCATGCCGGGCATCACCAGGCGGCATAGCCTTACCGCGCTTTCCAGGGTCAAGCGGTAGGCCGCTTCCCACTGGTCGAGATCCAATTCCGAAAAGGTACCCGCCGGAGGTCCCCCCGCGTTGACCAGCAAAAGATCGATCCCACCCCAGTCCCTTTCCAGGTCGGCGACATAACCGGCCACGGCTTCCCCGTCGGTGACATCCAGAGCCCGCGTGCGCACCTCGCCGCAGGCTCCCCCGTAGACTTCCTGGCCCGCGGCCCTGACGTCCTCCGCCGCCTCGTCAAGATCGTTTTCCCCCCGCGCGCACATGGCTACCCGCGCGCCTTCAGCCGCCAATTGAAGGGCTACGGCCCTGCCGAATCCCCGTGACGCGGCCGTTACCAGCGCTGATCGACCCCTGAGTCCCAACTCCATTTTTTCCACCCCACCATTCAAGGTCATGTCACAGCGGCCGATAATTAAGTGCATAAGCATGCTACATGGCCACCATTTTAGGGAAAATGGCGGATTTGTCACTCTCGGAGTGATAGGAAAAAGCGGTCATCGACACCATTGATGTGCCGTGCGGAGAAAGATCCTGAATGAGCAATAAACCGCAATCCGCCCTGGAAAACTACGTGACCAAACGAGGCGGGGATTTAGGTCAATTCTATCGCAGGCTGGAAGGACCCTTGCCCGACCACAACCTGATCCGCGTCGCCTCCTGGCTGATCATCCTGGGTTTCGCCACCTATTTCCTTATTCCACGCAGTCCGATGCCCATCCAGTTGACCTATGAATTGGATTTGGAAAAAGCTCCCAGCGGCAGTTTGACAATCACCCTGATCGCTGAAGGTGATCTGCCTCGACACCTGGATCTCGAATTTCCCCCCGGAGTTTTCGGCAACGTCATGAACGGGGTCCACCCCCATAGCGCAACGGCAAATGAACTGAATCCTGACGGTAGCCGGGGAAAATCCCTGGCAGTGAACAGAACCCCGGACGGGTGGCGGCTGGCCACCGGTGGCGCGAACCGGGCGGGATTCATCTATCAAGTCGACCTTAACCAGATCCAAAGTCTGGATGCCGATGTGCGACGTCACATCTCCACTCCGGTGGCCGGGGGTTTGAGGGTGGCCGGCTTCGAGGTTTTCCTGCAGCCGGCAGGTCTGGAAGTCAATGACATCACCGTCACGGTTTACAACCCCGAGAACCTCAAGGTGCTGACTCCCTGGCCGGCCCTGATCCAGAACCGCGACCGAATCATCAAGACCACGCCCCAGGGTACGATCCAACAGGCCAACGTCAGCCCGGGCCAGGGTTATCTGCCCACGGAAGGCGTGCCCCCCCTGAACCACACCGACCCAGGCAAGTCTCCCTCCACCCAACCGGTACCCGAGAACCTGTTGTTTCATCCCCGGAATCTGGCTGACCTCAACAACGCCCTGATGATCTGTGGCGACCTCAGGATCTTGTCAACCCAGGTCCGCGAATGCGTCATCCAATTGGCGACCGATCACCCCTGGGAATTCCCCCTCGGCAGCGCTCTGGACATGGTCCGTCGCATCGCGCGGACGGAAATGGGTTTTTTCGGATCGGCTCCCACATCCCAGATCACGGTGATCCTGTCCGTGAATCAGATCGGCGGACGAGATAGATTCGATATCTACGGCGTGCACACCGGCAGTTCCATACTCGTGATGATGGACCCGAAAACAACCTGGGGAGACCTTGAGGAACAATCCGCCAGTGTCATCGCCCATGAGATGTTCCACGGCTGGTTGGGAGAGGCGATTCCCCAGAGGGATCCGGACATGTTGTGGTTCACCGAAGGCGCCACCACCTGGTACTCCGCCCGGATGCTGACCGCGGCAGGGATATGGACACCGGATCATGCCCGGGCGGTCCTCGAAGCACGCCTGGAACGGGATTACAAACTGAGCCCCCTGAAGACCCAGATGTCCGTGGCCGAAGCAGCGTCCGAAGTAATGGCCGGGCCCGATCAGATCCGCTTCGCCTACGCCGGCGGCGTGAACGCCTGTCTTAATCTGGATCTGTGGCTGGCCAATCAATCCGGGAAAGTCGGGCCTCTGGATCTGGTCCTGCGCCACTTGTATGAAAACCGGGACGGTTCGCCCCTGACCCGTCTGACCCTCGAAGCGGCCATCCTGGAAGTGACGGGTGTCGACTGCAGCGTCTGGTTGGATGACCATGTGTACAAGAAATCCACCTTGCCCACTGCTATCAGGTTGATTTAACTTCCTCATTGATCGACTTCGGGATTTCTCGTCACTCTGGGGGCGTCGTTCCGCCACCTCCTGTGGTGGAATGACTCGGCATTCCGGGGCCTCCGCCATCCATGGCTCCGGACCCTCCATGACGCCCCAGATTGACGAGAAACCCCGAAGCCAATCAATCAGCAAGTCATATCAAGTTTTTTCAGACAGGCGGTTCTTGGCATGGGGCAGGATAAAAAGTTTTCTCGTACCCTCGTTACCAGCGCGCTGCCGTATGCCAATGGGGAAATCCATCTGGGGCATCTTGCCGGAGCTTATCTGCCGGCGGATATTTATGTGCGGTTTCTGAGAATGCGCGGCGAGGAAGTCTTGTATATCTGCGGTTCGGACGAGTTCGGGGTTCCCATCACCCTGACCGCCGAAAAGGAAGGCATCACTCCCAAGGAACTGGTCGACCGGAACCACGCCTCGATCAAGAAGTCATTCGAGGGCTTCGGGATGAGCTTCGACAACTTCAGCCAGACCAGCCGGGAAATCCACACCGAGACGGCCCAGGCTTTCTTCAGCGACCTGCATGGCCAGGGACTGTTCAAACAGAAAACCACCGACCAATACTACAGCCCGACCCAGGACCGCTTCCTGCCCGACCGGTACATCGAAGGGAAGTGTCCCAAGTGCAAGACCGAGGGCGCCCGCGGCGGCGAATGCGAAAGTTGCCTGGCCACCTTCAGTTCCACCGAGCTGATCGATCCGCACAGCGTCCTGGACAACAGTCCTCTCGAACTGCGGCCCACGACCCACTGGTTCCTGCCCATGGGCGACTGGCAGGAAAAGCTGAGCGCCTATATCGACGACCATCCCGAGTGGAAGGACAACGTGAAGCAGTATTGCCGCGGCTATTTTGACAGTGGTCTGCAGGACCGCGCCATGACCCGCGACCTGGGCTGGGGAGTTCCCGTGCCCCTTCCCGACCACGAAGGCAAGGTGATGTTCGTGTGGTTCGAGGCCCCCGTCGGCTACATCTCCTCCACCCGCGAATGGGCCGCCGCCCAGGGCGATCCCGAAGCCTGGAAAACCTGGTGGCAGGACCCCGGCACCCGGCTGGTGCACTTCATCGGCAAGGACAACATCTTCTTCCACGCCATGCTGTTCCCGGCCATGCTCATGGCCCACAGCGAGGATTTCGTCGTCGCCGACAACGTGCCCGCCAACGAATTCCTGAATCTTGAAGGCCAAAAACTTTCGACCAGCCGCGGGTTCGCCGTCTGGTTGCCCGAGTTCCTGGAGAAGTTCCAGGCCGACCCCCTTCGCTACACCCTGGCCCGCAACCTGCCCGAAACCAGGGACATGAACTTCACCTGGGAAGGCTTCCAGGCCCGCAACAACAACGAACTGGGCAATAATTTCGGAAATCTGATCAACCGGGTTTTCACATTCATCCATAAATTTTTCGACGGCAAGGTGCCCGAGTGGTCCGAAGAAATGATGACCGACATGGACCGGCAGGCCCTGGATGAGGTTTCCGCCGATTTAGCCAAATGGGCCGGTCATCTGGAGAAGTTCGAGATCAAGGCCGCCATGGAGGCCTGCTTCCACGCGGGGCAGGTCGGCAACCGCTACTTCGACGAATCCGCCCCGTTCCGGACCCGCAAAACCGATCTGGAACGTTGCGGACACAGTCTGGGCGTCATCATCCAGATTCTGCGCATGCTGGCCCTGATGCTCGCGCCCGTGGTGCCGTTTGGCATGGATAAGCTGTGGAGTTGGCTGGGTATGGAGAGCGATCTGTGGCATGGCGGCTGGACCGAAGGCAACCGGGACATCCCCGGCGGCCGCCCTCTGGGCACACCTGAAATCCTGTTCCCACGGCTGGACGACGAACTGATCCAGCCGGAAATCGAGCGTCTGGCCCGGATGCTGGAAGAGTGATCAGCCGTCCCCGCCGAACATGAACTTGACGCCCGCCTTGACGATGTAGCCCGTGTAATCCAAAGCGATTGGCGTGCCATCTTCCTTCAGGGCCGGCCGGTTTTCGACCTTGAAGTCATCGATTTCCGCGCTCCGCCAGCCGACAGTCAGTTCGATGGATGTCGATCCGCCCACCGCGAATTCGACCAGGCCCATGGCTTCCAGGGCCAACCCCGAAGATCCCGTAATCTCGCCTTGCCCCCAGTTGACATTGTTTTCGCCCGTTATCTCTACATCGCCGACGGGAAAAATCAGGCCCAGCCCCGCCGCGCCCCCGAGGGCCCAGCGACCGGTGCGCAACGGCGTCCAGTACAGGTGGGTCATGAAAAGATTGGCGCGCAGGTTGAGGTCGGCGGTTATGTCGACGTCGGTGCCCTTGACGCTCGCGTACTGATTATCCCAGGAAAAGCCCAAAGACAATTCGGGTGACATGTCGTAACCCAGGTGGAAGGACAGGGAAAAGCCGGAATCCAGATCGGGAAAATTGTATCCGTTGACCGTTTGGTCGTAAAAACGGAAATCGCCGTCGTTGATGTCGCCCATGGCCATGCCGCTGACACCGCCGGCCGCCTTGAACCAGCCGCCGGCTGAGACCGGGGTCGATCCGCTGACCAGGAACACAAGAACGGTCGCGGCAATCAGCAGAATCCACGCGGGTTTGTCTGTCGATTGATGGTTGATCACGCCTGCCTCCCAAAAAAAATCATGATTTTACTGAATTCCAGAGCTATTTGAGCCGATATGATACTAACACGCCCAAATCGGGGCCAGCAACATTGATTGGAACAACTTCCGGACTCGAACCGGTTAGCGGCAATATTTTGCCTGAACATGCAAGGATGGATCATGAATAAGACCGCCCTGAAAATCGCGGCGTTGGCGATCTGCCTGACGGTCACCGCGGGTATCGCCGTTGAATCCCTGGCCGACGAGTTGGAGGATATCGAAACTCGCGACCTGGAAAGCCACCTGCGCAAGACCAGCAAAGAGCTGAAGACCATGAAGAACCTGGAGAAGAAACTGGAATCGGCCGGCCGGCAGTCTTCGAACACCGCCCGGAAGTCGACCATCGATAACATCCAGGATCACATGGGCAGCTGCATTCTCAGGCGTGAAGACGACCTGGGACAGGATCACACCATCAAGCAGCACGGCGAAACGGTGACCCATGGCACCACATCGGCTGCCGAAGTGGGCGCCCCCGTGGGCACCAGCAGAGCCAAGACTTCCCTGAACTTCAAGGAAGGCATCGCCGGTCTCCGGCTGCGCCAGCTGTCCCGTATGCAGTCGATCTTTGTTTCGGCCAAACACAACAAGCAGCCGGCCATCGAGAAACAGGGTGAATCACTGGATCGTTACACGACCCAGGTGGTCAAGTTCAGGAAAGAGCTCGAAACAAGCATCAGCATCCTGGAAACCGAACTGGAAAAACGGGCCCGGGAACAGGAAATGAAAAAGGAACAGTTACACGGAAACTGATCCGCGGGATTGTTTCCTACCTGGAAGAGTCGAAGGCCGCCTTACGGGCGGCCTTCTGCATACTGTCGTGTTCAGCGGATGTCAGGGCCAGAAGCTCCACCGCCTGTTGGTATTCACCCTCCAGGTCCAGGCCGAACAGGGAACGGTCATCCGTATTCAGGCAACAGGGCACCCCGGCGTCCAGGAAGGTCCGCAGGGGTGCGCAACAGGGAAGTGACGTGTTTGAAGAGTTCGAGAAAACCGTGGAATCCATCAAAGCGGTAAGCGCCGCCGTCCTTGGTCAGACAGGCGGCCGGCAGGCCCGGTTGGCCGTATTTTTCAGCCAGAAGGATCAGCCGGGCGGGAGTGACTGATCCTTCCAGATGCGTATGAAGTTCGACCCTCCCTTTCGGGATCATCGGGCCAGGACCACCCTCTGGTTCAGGGCCTTTTCGCCATTCTCCAGGCGAATGAGATACAGACCGGAAGCCGCCGCGGCGCCCGATATGGTTCGTCCGTTCCAGATCATGTGCTGCCAGTCGCCGGTGCCCGGACCCTGGTAAAGCTCGCTCACCAGACGGCCGCGCAGATCCATGATCCGCACGCTGATGTTCTCGGTGGGCGCGGCGCGGAAACGTATCGTCACCGCGGGATTGGCCGGGTTGGGCCATGCCGGATCCAGAGCCAGCAGGGAACCGAAATTCAGATGTGTGGACAGATCACCGGGTCCGTCCAGGGATTCCATCGCGAAGACAAAACCATCACCGGTAACGGCATTCAGCGAGTAGCTGAGACTGACGGCGTTGGCGTAAGTCTCCACAGGGACCTGATCGAGGTAGGTGAACCCGTCACCGCTTATCGACAAGATGCCCGGGACCTCCCCTTGACCCCACTGGGCCTGTCCGGCCCAGATCGCGGTCTCATCGAGCAGACCGCCCTGGCCATCGCGCACCTGGCGGAACAATTGGACATCGCCGAACTGGTCCGAAGACAGGGCGAATGAAAAGGAAAGCCGGACGACGTCCGCGGCGCCGGTCCCGGCCCAGGTCGCGGTCCAGAAGGAGAAGAACGACGGCACCACGTCGGTGGAAGAATCCTGCAGGTGGATGAAACCGGTCACCGCATCGTTCATCTTGTTACCTTCGGGGGCACCGACCGCAAGATCCCAGTCCCCGTCTCCGTCGAAATCACCGGCGGAGGCCACGGCCCACCCGTAGTGATCGTTGGCTTCGGCACCGGGTTTCATGGGCACATTGCCCTTGAACTCCAGATCCTTGGCGCTGGTTGCGAGACTGCCGCCTTCGAAAATATAGGCTCTGCCGCAATTCGCGGCGGGCAGGTTGTGGAAAGGCGCGCCGACCAGGACATCATCGGCGAAGTTCAGCGTGAAATCCCAGATTCGGTCCAGGGAATAACCGAAATTATCGCCCGCGACCTCGCCCAGGACATAACGGTCGCCCGTTGTGGAGGGGCCGGACGCGCTGCCGTAAACGATTTCGACCCGGCCCGCGGCCAAGCCGCCGTTATTGTTGAAGGGTCCGCCAATGGCCAGGTCCGTATGAGTGTCCCCTCCCCAATCACCCACACCACGAACCGCGAATCCGTATTGGCTACCGGGAGCGATGCCGCCGCATTGGATCTCATGATCAACCTTGTCATCGGGAATGATATCGCCTTCGTAGACATAGACCGCCCCGGCGTCCAGGCCACCGTGCGTATCGTTCCACGGAGCTCCAACCGCAACGCAATCATCCCCATCCAGGAAATCACCGGCGTCGGTCACCGACCAGCCGAAGGCGTCATTGGAAAATTCACCCGTCAACTTCGTCGCGTCGGCCAGATCCGTGCTCACACCGTCCTTGTGTCCGTAGATGACATAGGCGCTGCCCGCGCGGCCGGGTGACGCCACGTCAAGGGCGGGAGCACCGACGATGAAATCGGCCACGCCGTCGTTGTTGAAATCACCGGCGGCGGAGATCGAATACCCGAAATTGTCTCCCCCTGTTTCGCCGATGATTCCCACGGGTGTGATCGACGAGAGATCGCTATTGCCGTAAAAAACATAAACCTTGCCCTTGGTGGATCCGTCTTCATCGGAGTCCGGAGCCCCCACGGCCCAATCAGGCACATTGTCATCGTTCACGTCGCCGATCCGGGCCACGGCAAAGCCGAACTTCTCCTCGTTCACACCGGTCCACACGAAGTCGGCTTCAACGGTCAGTTCCTTGTTGCCGAGCCATATGTGTACGGCCCCATGATTTCCACCGTTCGGCGCGCCAGGCGCACCAACCAGGAACTCCCAGCGCAGATCCCCGTTCAAATCCTCCAGTTCGGTCATCGCCGCTCCAAAGAGCGTCCCTCCGGACCCGGTCTCGTCAGTCAGGTGAACCGCGCCCCAGGCGGGCACCACCAGAACCAGCAAGGCACCAAAAAGAACCATGGGAAAGAACACGGCACGCCAGTTGCTTGTTTGATTCGTAAACAACGCAAAACCTCCAAATCAATACAGGACGCCCCGGAAACCGGACAAAAGATCAAAAGTTCCGTATCCAGGTCAGGCTTTCTGCAATGGATAGAGTAATGATAGCACGGACCGACCCTTGATTGACAGGCACAAGAGCATTTTCTGGACAAGAAAACCCTTGCTTCCAGCAGGTAGCATGATGCAATTTTGGCCCATTGAAACCCTTCACCGCATGGTGGCTATCCCGGAGGACGGATCCTGACTCCCATCGACCAGAGCAATAAACCGACCAGGTTCGCCATGCCGACCATGGCCGTCGTGGGCTTGGCCTTGCTCATCTGGGGCATCACCAGCCTGAATTCCGCCGAACGATCATCCCAACAGGAATATGGAATGGGCGGTCCGGAAGAACCACCCCTGGCCATTGCCATGACTTCGGACGGGTTGCCCCCGGCGGGCAGCATCGACCTCGACCGGGACTGGTCCTTCGGATCCTACGTCGTCCAGTCACCCGGTCCGGGCCTGGCCACCGGTGAACTCGGTCCCGTGTACCGACCCGACCATGGTCCACAGGAAATGCGAATCGGCAGGGGGATGACCTTCTACGAATCCCTGGCCGCCCGCGGCGTCGGCCACGAAGACATCATGACCCTGGTCGATGCCTGCAAATCCTTCCGCAACCTGCGCAATGTCCGAACCGGTGAACTGTTCCGTATCCACATCACACCCGACGGCGGACTGCGCTCGCTGGGTTTCGACATGGACAATGAAAGTTATGTGACCTGGAGGCGCGAAAGCGACACATACATCCGTGAGGACGGCAACTATCCCGTCGAGTATCGTCTCAAGGGAGTCACCGGAACCATCGAAACGTCCCTCTACGAAAGTCTCCAGAAAATGGGCGCGCCTTTGACCCTGGCTCCAAAAATGAACGACATCCTGGGCTGGGACATCGATTTCAACAGGGATCTGCGCAAGGGCGACACTTTCCGCATCCTTTACGACGAGGTCTGGAAAGAGGACGAACTGGTTCGCACCGGATCGATCAAGGCCCTGGAAATCGTCAACCGCGGCAAAGTGAAACGGGCTGTGCGGTTCACCTCTGACGGTGGCCGCCCCGGGTATTTTGATCCCGACGGGAACAATATGCAGAAGCAGTTGATGCGGGCGCCTCTGGAATATTCCCGGATCAGCAGCAATTATTCTCTCCGGCGTTTCCACCCCGTA
>JAGLCY010000086.1 GCA_023270185.1 Candidatus Krumholzibacteriia bacterium
CCGGTGCGGGCGGGCGGCGATGGAGTCGTTCTGGCTGCCACCTCCAAGAAGGGCAACGGCAACTATATCCAGATCCGCCACACCAACCGCGAATATGAAACCTTCTATCTGCATCTCTCCCGGTACGCGAAGGGGATCAAAAAAGGCACCCGGGTCAGTCAGGGACAGATCATCGGTTACGTGGGCGCCACCGGTTACGCCACCGGCCCCCACCTGGACTACCGGGTCAAACGCAACGGCACCTTTGTCAATCCCCGCAAGCTGAAGCTGCCCGCCGCCGCGCCGGTTGCCAAAACCCTGCGGCCGCACTTCGACAGCCTGGCCGGCATATACGCCTCCGCCCTGGAAGAGATCCCTGCGGGCAAGCCCGTATCCGTGCCTCCGATCATGGTCCTCGCGCCCCCTGCCTGGGATGCCCAGGTGTTCGCGGCGGCCGAACTTCCCGAAATGGTCAGAGCCGTCAACTAGCCTGATTAATTCCTGATAAATCAGTTCCGGGGAGCAAACTGGACCAGATTGCGGGCGGTCACGACGGTCTGGGCGGGAACCTGCAACAACTTTCCACTGACGGGGAACCACACGCCCACCGGTGGCGAACCATCCTCCTGATAAACCAAAGGCGGGGAGCCGACCGGCAGACGATCCTCGGCGAGAAATCCGAATTCGACGACCTCGGTCCTAACATCCTCGCCGGTCCCGAAGGTGACCGTGATGGTGACCCTCTCCTTGTCAGCCAGAACCGCGGCGTCGTTGGTCGGCGGCAGAACGGCCAGGACGGGGATCCTGTCCAGGTCCACCACCAGATCCTGGCTGAAACCGTTATGGTCCCTTTCTGTCAAACCCGTAGAACCCACCATCCCGCTCAGCTTGGGAAATACCGTCAGCCAGGCCTTGCGCCCTTCAGCGGTTTCCGCGACGCCCGTGCGCTCACCGCGCAGCAGCAGCCTGCCTTCACGTTGTAATTCCATCGTATCGGCCTGCATGACAAGGAAGGTCAGGGCAGTGCGATGGGTCAGAATACCGAGGTGCTGTTCCAAGACCTCCAGGGCCTCCATTTCGGTCACCAGCATATTGCCGCGACGCAACGCCGGCACCGAATCGACGTTCAGGGCAGAACCGAAGGCGATGGTCATCCGATCAGGTGAATCCGCGTTCGGATCCGGATTGATGCCCTTGCCCGTGAGAGTCACCTGCCGCCAGGGCGGATCCAGTCCCCAGTCCCCCTTGAGATGCTCGCTTTCGGCAGGTGGCATGATTTCACGCACGATGATGTCGCTGACCTGGTAGATCTGCAAATCCATCGCCGCGCTGGAAGCCAGGACCCAAACTCCCCGTTCATCAGTGGTCCGGCGGTCGGTGTACATCGCCTGGTAATCCCGGACATCCTGGCCCAGATAGGCCGGACCTTCAGCGGGCATCAGCATCCACCAGCGTCCATCCCGGCGCTCGACCAGAAAATCCCGGTCGCCCCGACGCAGATCCACCCTGTCGACCAGATCCCGATTCACCCCGGGCAGGAGTTTCCGCGCCTGCAGGGAACCCGGCAGTTCTCCCAACATCTTTCTCAGCGCTGCAGGGACCATGAAACAGGCATCGCGTCCCGCTCCGGAGGCATAGAAATTCCCCGCGACCGGATTTGCCGTACCCAACGCCAGGGAGATCGCTTCGCCCCCGGACCTGAATACCGTCAGACGGATGCTCTCGGGTCCGTTGAATTCATAACGGCGGTCCTCCACATCGGTACCCGGCAGCAGCGGGCCGCCGACAGAGGCGGTCAGGTTGCCCAGCAGTTTGAGAACGGACAGGGAATCCACGTAGTCGGTGACGGCCCCGGACAGGGACCAGATCTCGCCCGTCACCCGGTCCAGGCGGTACTGGGAACCCTGTCGGGTCAGCAGTACACCTTCGATTTCACTCTGGTCGATGGGGAAGAGCGGGCCGCCCGTGGTGTAATCAATGGCCGACTTTTTTTGGTGGGAATAAAACAGGGCGGCGGCCGCGACCAGAAGCAGAACTGTCAGGATCAGGACGGACCGCGGTGCGCCCCCATCCCGGTTAAGAGGTCGGCCGTTCAAACGGTGCCCCCCTTTTCGCGCCTTTTCATCAACATGAAACCCAGCGCCAGGCTGCCCACGAAAAGCGGCCAGCCCAGAATGGAACCCCAACCCAGCACGTTTTTGGCGTCAGGTGACAGAATGACCGGTTGGCTCAACGGATCCTTGCCCCGGATCTGGATGAGACCTTCCTCCCTGGCCAGCCAACCGATGGCGTTGAGCATCAGGTCGCTGTTACCGGCCAGGTTGATGTTGGCGTTATTGAGAAACTCCGAGTTGCCGATCACCATCATGCGGCCCGGAGGGGTTCCCTCGGCCCCCAGTTGAATTTCCAGGACCATTCCGAAGGGCAGCGGGCCCTTGCCGTCCACGTCCCTGTTGTAGCTTGGCCGACCCATGAAACGCGTGTCGGGATCGGTTTCGGACCAGGTCTGGTCGCTGCTCGCAAGGATGATGGCACCGGCGACCGTGCTGTCCGGCTCGCCAACCATGGTCAGGGTCTGGACCAGGGGGTAGATCGTCGGCATGCCGACCAGGGAGCTGACCACTTCATGGTCGCCATAACCTTCATCGACGACGATGGTGCGCGCGCTGATGCCCCGTTCGGATCCCACGCGTTCCACGGCTATGAGCACGTCGCCTGTCAGCCCGACTCGCCATTTGGCCATCCAATTCACCCAACCCGACGGGGTCGGCGGGTCGAACATGGCCATCACCGCGCCACCTTTTGCCAGGTGAGTCTCGATAGCTTCGAGTTCATCCGGTTCGGGTTCGAGTTTGGGGCCAGCTATCACCAGAACATCGCAGGAGTCGGGCACCTTGCGGGTTTCGCTCAGGTACAATGGGCGGACATCGTAACCCTGGTCCATCAGGAGCAGTTCGTAGGATGAGTAACCCGACCGGTCGTCACTGTTGACCAGATGTTCGCCGTGTCCCAGAAGTTGGCAGATCCGGGCCAGTTTCCCGGTGGAAAGACGATAAACGGCGCTGGCCAGGGCGCTTTCTTCCGGCTGCAGAAGGGATGTGTACCGGTCTCCCACCTTGACCACGACCGTTCGCGTGGCCTTGATCTGGTACCTGCGCAGCAATTCGAGTTCGGTGTCCGGATCCAGGATTTTGAACTTGAACCGGTTCGAACGCTGGGCGCAGGCCTTCAGCAGGGTCTCTGTGATGTCCCGGGCTGGATCCAGGCGCTGGTAGAAGGCCAACACCTGCACCTTGTCCAGATCTCCGAAGGGACCGCCGACCGAATCAGCCTCGGCCTTCAGGTTCGCCAGGTTTTCCGGCAGGGAATCCAGCACTTGCAGGGTCTGGGGCGCCAGACTGTAGCGTTTGTTGCCCGTCAGGTCCCAGGTCCCGACCCAGGTCTGACCAAGAACGTAGACGACAACCGCCAGGACCGTCGCCAGCAAAGTGGGTGTCCACAGAACCAACCGCCGTTTGGCGGGCATCCTGCGGCCGGCCACAACCGCGGTGGCGGCGAAGAGGGGCAGGATCATCATCAGTACGAAATAGAGAATGTCCCTCGTGTCGGCCACGCCGCGGCTGAAACGTTCGAAGTGGAAGAGCAGGGACAGCTCGTGGGTAATGGTCCCCAGCATCCCGGGCAGATAACGTTCCAGGGCGCCGATCATGAACAGGAACATGGACCAGATAAAAGCCAGGAAATAGGCGACCATCTGTTGTTTGAACATGGTGGAAGCCAGCGTGCCCCAGGCGACCAGGCAGCCGACGAAAAGAAGCTCACCCACCAGGGCCACGGCAGCCGGTCCGATTTCCGGGGAACCCAGGAACCAGACCACCCCGAAATAAGCCATGCCGGCCAGGATCATCACGCCGGCGGTCAGCCAGGCGGACATCCATTTCCCCAGCACCCAGATATGATCGGCCACCGGCCAGCTGGCGATCAGGTCGAACCGACCCGACCCGAATTCGGGGGCAAAAAGCCGCATGGTGAGGGCGGGCATCAGGAACATCAGGAAAAAGATCGTGTTGCTGACCATGGGCCGGAACAGGCCTTCGGCCAGGTTCATGAAATTTCCGCTGCGGGGACTCTGCAGGGCGGCCAGCGACATATCACTGTAGCCATACAAAAAGATGGTGAAAAACAACCCCACGGCCACCAGGAAGACCGACAGCACCACGGGCGCCATCGAGCTCTTGAAGAAGGCTCCGGTTTCCCGGCTGATGATGGCCTGCAATTGCCTCATGCGTCCCTCCCCGGATCCTCATCCCGCGCGCGGTCCGCACCCGTCAGCCGCAGGAACAGATCCTCGAGGCTGGGCCCCTTGTCCTGGATGTTCTGTAGCTGGCCACCGGCCTGAATTACCGACTCCACCAGTTTGGGACGAATCTCCACCGGGTTACCGGCGATGATCACCTCGGCGCCATCGGCGGTGATCACCACCTCGTCGACCCCGGTTACAAGAGCCAGGGCCTCGGCCACGGAGGCGCGGTCGCCGTCCCAGGACAGAACCACCGTCCGGGGGGCTTGTCCGACAGTGCCGGCACCCGCCTGGGTCAGACCATCGGCGCTCTCTTCCCCCACAAGCCGTCCCTTGTCCAGGATCAGCACCCGCTCACAGACGGCGCTGACCTCGGAAAGAATGTGGCTGCTGAGTAGAACGGTGCGCTGTCCGCGAAAGCCCTTGATGAGCTGACGGATCTCAACGATCTGATGGGGATCAAGCCCGCTGGTGGGTTCATCGAGGATCAACACCTCGGGATTCGAGATCAGGGCCTGGGCAAGCCCGACGCGTTTGCGGAACCCATGGGACAGGTTTCCCACAAGTTTGTGGCGAACCTCCCCCAGACCTGTCTGAGCGATGATGCCGTCGAGATGGGAAGCAACTTCCCCGCGCACGACGCCTTTGATTTCGGCCACGAACCGCAAATACCCGATCACGGGCTGGTCCATGTATAGGGCGACGTGTTCGGGCATGAACCCGATGTGCCGTCGTACCTCGATAGGGTCATCCAGGATGTCAAACCCGCCCACCGAAGCGGTTCCCGAGGTGGGAGCCAGCGAGCAGGTGAGAATCTTCATGGTGGTCGACTTGCCGGCGCCGTTGGGGCCCAGGAACCCCACGACCTCGCCCTTGGCGACCTTGAAGGAAAGATCGACGAGCGCCCGGGTCGAACCGTAGCGGCGAGTCAGTCCCTTGACTTCGATCATACGGTCATTTCCCTAGGGTGCGGTCCAGCGCAGGAGCGTTGAACCCCAAGTGAATCCGGCCCCGAAGGCGCACAGAACAACAATATGGCCTTCCTTCAGCCGGCCCTCGTCCAACGCCACGCGCAGGGCCGAAGGGATACTCGCCGCGGTCGTGTTGCCGAACCGGTCGATGGTGATGCAGACCTGGCTGTCTTCAAGTCCGATCCGGCGTTGGGCCGCTTTGATAATCCGGATATTGGCCTGATGCGGCACAAACAGATCAACGTCCGCCCCGGTCAGGCCGTTCTTTTCAACTATTTCCGCGGTGATGCCGGCCATACCCTTCACCGCGAACTTGTAGACATCACGGCCTTCCTGGTAGACATAGTGCATCTTGGCGGCAATGGTTTCCGCGGAGGGTGTATTCAGGCTACCGCCCGCAGCCATATGCAGGTACTTGGCGCCGCTACCGTCCAGGCGGTTGATGGCGTCGATGATGCCGCCGCGGGATTCATCCACCCGCTCGACCACCACCGCGCCGGCCCCGTCTCCGAACAGGATGCAGGTGTTGCGGTCCTCGTAATCCGTAATGGCCGACATGACCTCCGTCCCGATGACCAGCACGCGTCGGGCGTGACCGGCCTCAACCTGGGCACGGGCGTTCTGCAGGGCGAAGATGAACCCGCTGCAGGCCCCCTCGAGGTCGAATCCCCAGGCGTTCTTGGCACCGATCTTTTCCTGGATGAGACCGGCGGTGGGCGGAAAAAGCATGTCCGGTGTGACGGTCGGCACGATGATCATGTCCACGTCCATGGGGGTGATACCGGCGTGTTCCATGGCCTGTTCCGCCGCCTTGGCCCCGTGGACCGAGGACCCGGTCCCTTTTTCGACGATCCGCCGTTCCTTGATGCCCGTTCGTTCGACGATCCACTGGTCATTGGTATCGACCAGCTTTTCGAGCTCGGCGTTTGTCAGCCTTTTTTCGGGAAAACTCATTCCAACACCGGTGATACCGGCGGTATAAAGCGTCCTTGCAGCCATGGGGCGATCTCCGTGAGTATGTTGGTGGAACGGTTTCGGACGGTTCCGACTCCGGTAAATTAAATGAAATCCGGCCGGGGGTCAAAATAAACCCCTGGAGGCTCCGTCGGAACGGTCCCTCCAGGGGCGAATTCCCGAGACACGAAGTGTCGCAGAAAAAAGAGAGGAGAACTAGTCCTTCTTCTCTTCCTTCTCCTCGTCGGAAGCTTCCACTTCCGCGGGGGCCTCTTCGACAACTTCCTCGGCGGTCTCTTCAGAAGTCTCGGCGGCGGCTTCCTCGATGGCAGCCTTGGCCTCGGCCTTTTCCTCAGCCACGAGGACCTTGCGCGCGCGCTTCCTCTTGAGACTGTCGATATGCTTGGGCCGCGCCGTGTTGTCCACCAACTCGAGGATGGCCAGCTCGGCGTTGTCGCCCTTGCGGGGGCCCAGCCGCATGATCCGGGTGTAACCGCCCGGACGATCGGCGTAACGGGGACCGATCTCCTCGAAAAGCTTCTGCAGCACCGCGGGCTCGTAGAGCTTGCGGGCAGCCATCCGGCGCGCGTGCAGATCCCCTCGCTTGGCGAAGGTGATCAGCTTCTCGGCGACCACGCGGGCCTCCTTGGCCTTGGGCACGGTGGTCTGGATGCGCTCGTGCTTGAACAGGGCGGTCACCAGGTTGCGGTATAGCGCCTTGCGGTGGGCCGCAGTGCGATTCAGTTTACGTCCGCTGACATTGTGTCGCATGACTCATTCCATCCTTAGTATTCTATCGGACGCCGGGCATGTCTGGCCGCGCGCCTTGCAGTGCAGCCGGCCGAAGCCGACGTGTGCCTAGGAGGCGGAACCCCCGCGTACCAGATCAGAGATTTCCGGATCGAAGGACATACCGAACGTCAATTCCATGCCTTCCAGGATCTCACCGATTTCATTCAGACTCTTGCGGCCGAAGTTCCGGAATTTGAGCATCTCCTGCTCGTTTTTCGTAACGAGATCGAACAGGGTCTTGATATGCCCGGACTTGAGGCAGTTGGCCGACCGGACGGAGAGTTCGAGTTCTTCCACGTTGCGCGAAAGAAGTTCGACCAGTCTCTCCTGCTCCTCGTTCACTTCGACTTCCTGCGCGTCAATGGGCGCCTCGTCGAAATTGATGAACATCTGGAGCTGATCCTTCAGAATCTTGGCCGAAAAACCGATGGCATCCTCGGGCCGGACCGCGCCGTTGGTGGTGATCCCGAGAATCAGCTTGTCGTAGTCCGTCCGCTGGCCCACACGCGTATCCTCGACCCGGAAGCTTACCTTCCGTACAGGCGAGAAATTCGTGTCCATGCGGATGACCCCGATCATTTCATCGGGAATATTGTGATTCTCCCGGTCGACATAGCCGCGGCCATAATCGACGTAGACCCGCAGGCTGAACCCTTCCTTTTCGGTCAGGGTACAGATCACGTGATCTGGGTTTGCCACTTCCAGGTCGGGATGGCCCTCGATCATGCTCGCGGTAACCTCACCCGGTCCGTTGACATCGATCGTGGCCCACCCGGTGGGAGCATCGGAGATCTTGAACACGACCTGCTTGAGATTCAGGACGATATCGACAACGTCCTCCAGGACACCCGGAATCGTGGTCAGCTCGTGTTTGATACCCTCGATCTGGACGGCGGTGATGCCGTGCCCGTGGATCGACGACAGCAGGGTCCTGCGCAGGGCGTTGCCCAGCGTGTGACCGAAGCCTCGTTCCAGGGGAGCGATCTCCAGTTCCGCGAAATGGCCCGTCTGGGTGCTCTTGTTCATCTGAACACCCTCGGGCATCATCATGTTGACCCACTTCATATACTTCTCCATCCCTTCGTGCTCTTGCGGCACCTTACTTCGAGTAGAGCTCCACGATCAGGTTTTCCTGGATCGGGATGGGCAAGTCACTCAGCTGGGGCTCGGAAAGGAGCCTGCCTTCCAGTTTCTTGTCGTCGGCTTCGACGAACGGGAGCCGATCCCGCTTGCTGTTGTCCTTGAGGGAATCAACAACCTGGGGAATATTCTGGCTCTTGGCCCTGATGCTGACTGTCTGGCCGACTCTTACCTGACGGCTGGGGATGTCACACACGCCATCCTCGACAAGCACGTGCTTGTGGCGGATCAACTGGCGGGCCGAGGCGCGCGAAGGCGCGAATCCCAGCCGGTAGATGAGGTTGTCGAGACGCTTCTCCAGGAGATTGAAGAGGTTCTCACCCGTTGCGCCCTGCTGCCTGTTCGCCTCGGCGAAATACAGGCGGAACTGACGCTCCAATACGCCATAGATTGAACGGACCTTCTGCTTCTCACGAAGCTGAAGTTTGTAGTCCGAGGGTTTACGCCCGCGGCGACGGCCATGCTCGCCCGGCCCGTAGGGCCTGCGTTCGATGGCACAAGAGCTGCTGTAGCAACGCTCGCCTTTGAGAAAGAGCTTCATCCCCTCACGACGGCAAAGTTTGCACTTTGCGTCAGTGTACCTGGCCATTACTAACGAACCTCCTGAACGACCGCGGCATGCAGCCGCGCCGTTCCTTGATGGAAACTACAGCCGACGGCGCTTCTTGGGCCGGCAGCCATTGTGGGGTATAGCGGTGCAGTCCTTGATCCTGGTTACTTCCAGACCTTCGGCCTTGAGGCTGCGCACGGCAGCTTCCCGACCCGATCCGGGACCCTTCACCCAGACTTCAACCTTACGCATACCGCCGGAAAGCACTTCCTGAGCGCAGAACCGGCCGGCGAGCTGGGCGGCGAAAGCCGTGGACTTCCGGCTGCCCTTGTAACGTCCCTGGTGTCCGCCGGACGACCAGGTGATCACGTTGCCCTGAAGATCGGTCATCGTGATGAGGGTGTTGTTGAAGCTCGACTTCACATGGGCCACGCCCACGGAATCCAGCTTCTTCTTCTTGGACTTCTTCGCTTTACCCTTTTTGTCCTTGGCAGTCGCCACGTCAAACCTCCTGGCACCACGAGGGTGCTACTTCTTCTTTCCGCCTGGACGGGACTTGGGTCCCTTACGGGTACGAGCGTTGTTCTTGGTGTTCTGGCCCCGGCAAGGCAGCTTGCGCCTGTGCCGCAGCCCGCGATAACATCCAATGTCCATCAGACGCTGGATATTCATCGCGTTTTCAGTGCGCAGGGTGCCTTCCACCTGGTATTCCTTGTCGAGAATACTGATGATGGAACGGGTCTGCTCTTCAGTGAGGTCCTTGGTCTGGACCTCGGGGTCGATGCTCGCCTTGGTACAGATCTCGGCGGCCCGGTGATTACCGATGCCGAAAATGTACGTCAGCGAGGTTCCGATCCTCTTGTTGTTCGGAATGTCCACACCGGCAATGCGTGCCACTATGGCTCCTTTCGTCCTGTCATGATTCCACTGTGGCCGCCGTGTGCCGCCGTCCGCGGTGGAATCCCATTAATGGCCAACCGGCCGGCTCAACCCTGGCGCTGGTTGTGACGCCGCGTGACACAGATCACGCGCACGACACCCTTACGCCGGATGACTTTGCATTTCGGACAGATCTTTTTGACCGAGCTGCGGACTTTCATTTCGTTGCCTCCTGCCGGACCCGCGGTCCTACTTGTAACGGTAGGTGATGCGGCCCCGCGTCAGATCGTATGGTGACAGTTCAACCGTCACTTTATCGCCGGGCAGGATGCGGATGAAATGCATGCGCATCTTGCCTGAAACATGGGCCAGCACGACGTGCTGGTTTTCCAATTCGACCCGGAACATGGCGTTGGGCAAGGCCTCGATGACCGTGCCTTCTACGCTGATTCCCTCTTCTTTCGCCATCAGTGTCAGCCTCTCAAAAAGCCGCTACACCCGACCCGCGTCGGGTCAGGATCCTGGGACCATCGGCGGTCAAAGCCACCGTATGCTCGAAATGGGCCGAAAGCCTGCGGTCAGCCGTCCGGATCGTCCACTCGTCCCTGTCGGTGACGACCCGTTTGGTTCCACAGTTGATCATCGGCTCGATGGCGATCACCAGCCCCTCCTCCATGACGGGGTCGGGCATCGTGAAACACCGGAAATTCGGCACTTGCGGATCTTCATGCAGATCCCGGCCGATGCCGTGCCCCACCAGGGATTCAACCACGGAAAAACCGTTGGCCCTGGCGTGCTGTTCGATGGCGGTCCCGATGACGGAAATCCGCCGGCCGGGCGCGATGGCCTCGATTCCGAGCTCCAGGCATTCCTGGGTCACCCTCAAAAGCTTGGCCGCTTCCTCGCCCACCTCGCCCACGGGTATCGACTCCGCGCTGTCCGCGTGCCAACCGTCCTTGATCAACCCGATGTCGATGCCGACGATGTCGCCTTCGCCCAGTTCCCGCTCCGAGGGGATGCCGTGCACCACTTCCTCGTTGATCGAGATACAGGCTGATGCGGGGAACCCGTGATACCCCTTGAAAGAAGGGATACAGTCGGCTTCCCTGATAATGGCTTCGATGGCGTCATCCAGAGCTTTGGTTGTCGCTCCGGGGACCACCAGCTCCCGGATTCCCAGGAAGACAGAAGCCAAAATCTCGGCACTGGCCTGCATTTTGTCAACCTGATCGGCTGACTTCAAATTTATATTTTGCCTACTCCAGGACACCTAGAACTCCAGGTTACCCGAATTGCGGCTGTCCCAAGGGGCGAACATCATTTCAAAACTTCCGCGATTCTCCCGGCAACTTCCTCGGGAATCCCCAAACCATCGATTTCAAACAGAGGATATCGTTCCTCCAGCAACCAGGCGGCGGGCAGGGTCTTTTTCCGGAAAACCTCCAGGCGATGCCTGATGGTTTCTTCCGTATCGTCAGCCCTTTGGTACAGCGCCGGTTTCCCCCGTTTGGCGTCCTCCGCGGAGCCGCAGAAAGGACAGAACTTCGGCCTGCTCGAACCAAAACCGACCAGGTTCATCACCTCGTTGCAGGCCCGGCAAGTGATACGGCCGTTCAATCTTCTGATGATCTCATCGGCCGGGGCGCGGACCACGAGCACCGTGTCAATGGACTGGCCGATTCCATCCAGCATGGTGATGAAGGCGCTTGCCTGCCCCGCGGTACGGGGAAAGCCGTCCAATAGCCAGCCATTCTCAAGATCATCCTGCGACAGCCGCTCCCTGATGACTTCCATGATCAGGTCGTCGGACACAAGATCACCGGCGTTCATCACTTCGTGCACCTTCAGACCCAGCTCGCTCCCGCTGCGGATGGCCATCCGCAGGATGTCGCCGGTGGAAATGTGCACGACACCCTTGGTCGCCTCGATGACATGCGACTGTGTGCCTTTACCGACACCCGGGGGCCCCATGATGACGATATTCACTGTCTACCTCCGGGCCCGCAGACGGCCCTTGCTCATGAAGCCGTCGTAATGACGCATCACGAGATGGGATTCGATCTGTTGCAGGGTATCAAGAGCCACACCCACGACGATCAACAGCCCGGTGCCACCGAAGTAGAACGGCACCTTCAGCAGTGAGATCATCAGATCAGGCAGGATGGCGATGAGCGCCAGGAACACGGCTCCCGGCAGAGTAACCCTGGTCAGGACACGGTCAATATATTCGGCGGTCTTCTTGCCCGGACGCACGCCGGGAATGAAGCCGCTGTTTTTCTTCATGTTGTCCGCCAGATCCACCGGGTTCAAAATCACCGCGGTGTAGAAATAGGCGAACAGGATGATAAGGGCCGAATACACCAGCACATAGACCGGATGGGGCGGACGGAACAGCATACTCAGCGTCATGAAGAACGGGATGTCCGGGAAGATCGTGCCCAAGGTTCCGGGGAACATGATGATGGACTGGGCGAAGATGATGGGAATCACACCGGCGGTGTTGACCTTCAGCGGGATATGGGTGTTCGCCCCGCCGTAGACACGGCGCCCAACGATCTTCTTGGCGTACTGCACCGGAATCTTCCGTTGCCCCTGGGTGATGGCGATGATTCCGCCAATCACGAACAACATGAAGACGCCGACGAGGAGTGCCTTCAGGATGTGCATATCGCCGCTGGCGAGCTGCTGGCCCGTGTTCAGGATATCCGTCGGGTAGCGGGCAACGATCCCGATGAAGATGATCAGCGAGATACCGTTACCAATGCCCCGTTCGGTAATCTGTTCACCCAGCCACATGACAAAGACCGTACCAGCGGTCAACGTGATGCAAGTCAGCAACTTGAATCCCATTCCCGGAGTGGTGACGATTCCACCCGACATCTGCTCCAGACCAGCGGCCATACCGAAGGACTGGATCATGGCCAGGAACACCGTACCGAACCGGGTGTACTGTGTGATCTTCTTGCGCCCCTCTTCGCCTTCCTTGGCCAACTTTTCGAAGTACGGCACGACCGCCTGGAGAAGCTGGAAGATAATGGAGGCACTGATGTAGGGCATGATGCCCAGGGCAAAAATGGTGGCATTCCTCAGGTTACCGCCTGAGAACATGTCGTACAGGCCCATCAGCGACCCGGACTGGGAATCGAAGAACGCGGCCAGGGCGGCCCGGTTGATGCCGGGAGTGGGAATATGCCCACCCAGCCGATAGACCAACAGGATCGCGGCCGTGAACAGAATCCGTCGCTTGAGTTCCGGAATGCGGAACATGCTTTGGTAACTGCCGGTAATATTCAAAGCAGAGCTTCCTTTGCCTTCAAGTTGACGTGCCTGGTCAGCTGGATACGGTGACGGAACCGCCGGCGGCTTCAACCGCGGCGATGGCCGTCTTGCTGGCCTTGGCGACTTCGATCTGGAACGTTTTCTCCACCTTGCCACGACCAAGCAGTTTTACGGGCCGGTCGGCATATTTGACCAGGCCGGCTTCAGCCAGGGCCTCGCCGTCGATCTTTACGCCCGCCTCGAACTTGGCGTCCAAGGCTTCCAGGTTCACCAACTGGAAATGCTTCTTGAAGATGTTGGTGAATCCGCGCTTGGGCAACCGCCGGTTCAGGGGCATCTGGCCACCTTCGAACCAGGGCGGGATTCCGCCGCCGGAACGAGCCTTCTGGCCCTTGTGCCCCCGGCCACCGGTCTTGCCGGTGCCGGACCCAGGGCCGCGGCCGCGCCGTTTCTTGTCTCGGTTGGCGCCCTTGGGCGCGCCGATGTTGTTCAACTTGAGCATGACTACTTCACCTCTTCCACGTTCACGAGATGCCGTACCTTGAACACCATGCCGCGAATCGCGGGGGTATCGTTATGGGTTACCGAGGCCTGATGGCGTTTCAGCCCCAGGGCCTCGATGATGCGACGGTGCTTCTGTGGCCTGCCGATCAGGCTGCGCACCTGGGTGATTTTCAATTTGGCGTCACTCATTGTCCTGTGACTCCTTGTTCTCGGTCTCGGTTACCTCGACAGCGGCGGGGGCCTCGACGGCCTCCGTCTCCACGGTCTCGGCCACGGTCTCGGCCTCGGTCTCTACCGTTTCCTCGGCTGCGGCGGGTTTGGCCGCCCTCTTCTCCAGACCCAGAATTTCCGGGACGCTCAAACCGCGTTTGGCGGCGAACTGCTCGACGGTCCGCAGTTGTTTGAGCCCGTCCATGGTGGCCTTGACCACGTTGTTCGGGTTCCGCGACCCGAGCTGCTTGGTCAGGATGTTCTTCACACCCGCGGCCTCCAGGATGGCGCGCACGCCACCAGCGGCGATGACACCCGTACCGGGGGAAGCCGGCTTGAGCAGCACCCGGCTGGCTCCGAAACGACCGATCACCTTGTAGGGGATGGTGTCCTTGAGCATCGGCACGGTGATCTGCGATGTCCGCGCGGATTCGCTGCCCTTGCGGATGGCATCGGCGATTTCGTTCGCCTTGCCCATGGCCACGCCGACCTTGCCCTTGCCGTCGCCAACGGTGACGATGGCGCTGAAGCTGAAGCGGCGCCCACCCTTGACTACCTTGGCCACCCGGTTGATGTTGATCACGTTCTCGCGCATGTCCGAGGCCTGGTCCGGTCCACCGCGCCCGCGCGGTGCGCCGCGTCCACGTCCGCCAGGTCCACCGGGTCCGCGTCCGCCAGGTCCACCGGGTCCGCGTCCACCGGGTCCGCCGGGTCCGCGTCCACCGGGTCCGCCGGGTCCACGTCCGCCAGGTCCACCGGGTCCACCGGGTCCGCCAGGTCTTTGATTTCCAAATTGCGCCATCTGAATTGCTCCTGTCTCGCTTGCCGGACTTCGCCGGTAAGGTCTAGACTTCGATTCCGCCGTCCCTGAGCCCTTTGGCCAGAGCGGCAACACGCCCGTGATAGAGATAACCGTTACGGTCGAAGACCATGGCGGCAATCCCCTTTTCCTTGGCCAGATCGGCGACGGTCCGGCCAACACCGTAGGCGATCGCGCACTTGCCGGCGACTCCTTCGGGGGCCTTCACCTCGGCGGCACTCCTGCTGTCGAATGAAAACAGGGTGCTGCCGGTGTCATCGTCGATGACCTGGGCGTAGATGTACTTGTGACTGCGGGTGACGGTCACCCGGGGCCGTTCTGCGGTGCCGGAAACCTTCTTGCGGATGCTGGCCTTCCGCTTCAGTCTGATCTGGCGCCGTTTTCTGTTGATATCACTCATCTTCATTCACCTCTCGACCAGACGGTCCTGCTTACTTGCCAGCCGCCTTGCCGGCCTTCCTGATCACATATTCACCGACATACCGAATCCCTTTGCCCTTGTAGGGCTCTGGCTTCCGGTATGAGCGGATCTCCGCGGCAACCTGTCCCACCCGCTGCTTGTCGATTCCGGCGACCGTGATATGGGTCGTGTCGGTGCAGGTGATCGTGATGTCATCGGGTATGGGGTAATTCACCGGGTGACTGAACTGCAGCTGCAGATCCAGTATCTTGCCCTTGACTGCGGCACGATAACCCACACCGATTATCTCGAGCTTCTTCTCGAATCCTTCGGTAACCCCGTGGACCTGGTTGGCGATCAACGCCCGCACAAGTCCGTGCTTGGCCCGAACCGATTTCGATTCGCTCGAACGTAAAATGGTCAGCTGCCCGTCTTTTTCCTCGAAGGTCAGACCTTCCGGGACGTGCTGCCTATGCTCACCCTTGGGCCCCTTGACCACCGAGGTGCTCCCGTCAATCTTGACGGTTACCCCGGAAGGGATGGGGATCGGGGTTTTGCCAATGCGCGACATTTCAATTCCTCCGCATTGCTGGATAAACCAGCGGATAAACCAGGGTGACGACTACCAGACCTCGCACAGCACTTCGCCGCCGACGCCCCGCATCCGGCACTGGTGACCAGTGAGAATGCCCTGGTTCGTCGACAGGATGGAAATGCCATACCCGCCGCACACCTTGGGAATGTTGTCCTTGCCGGCGAAAATCCGGCGGCCGGGACGGCTGACACGCCGGATCCCTTCAATGACGCCGACCCTCTGGCCTTCCCGAACGTAGTACTTCAGGAACAGGCGCAGGGTGCCCTGGGCGTTGTTGTCGATTTCTTCGATCCTGTCGATGTACCCCTGCTTCTTGAGCAGCTGGGCCATCTCCCGCTTCTGGTTGGAAGCGGGAATTTCGACTCTCCGGTGTCCCGCCTGGATGGCGTTCCGGATACGAGTCAACATATCCGCGATGGGATCTGTCATGCTCATTGCGTTAGCTCCTGGTTCTCTTTACCAACTGGCCTTGGTGACACCCGGGATGTCACCCTGAAGGGCGAGTTGCCGGAAACAGATACGGCACATGCCGAACTTCCTGATGAATCCCCGGGGCCTGCCACAGCGGCGACACCGGTTGTAGGCCCGAACCTTGAATTTGGGCTTCCTACCACACTTGGCGATTAAAGCTTTCCTGGCCACAGATCTATCCTCCTTAGCGCCTGAACGGCATTCCCAAGAGTCGCAACAGTTCGCGGCCCTCTTCGTCATTCCTGGCCGAGGTCACGATGGTTACGTTCATACCTCGGGGCTCATCGATCTTGTCGTACTCGATCTCCGGGAAGATGAGTTGGTCCTTCAGACCCAACGTAAAGTCGCCCCGGCCGCTCAACCTGGTGGAAACACCGCGGAAATCCCGGATACGGGGCAGCGCCACATTGATGAAACGGTCCAGAAACTCCCACATCCGGTGATCGCGCAACGTAACCCTCGCCCCGATGTTCATACCTTCCCGAAGCTTGAAGTTCGAGATGGACTTGCGGGCCTTGGTCTTGACGGCCTTCTGACCGGAAATGGTCTCGAGTTCCGCCACGGCGCTTTCCAGAATCTTGGGATTTGTCGGGGCCCTGCCCAATCCCATGTTGATCACGACCTTCACCGGTTTCGGTATCTGCATGGAGCTCGTATAGGCGAACTTTTCCTGCAGGGCCGCAGCCACTTCCTCTTCGAATTTTTCCCTCATGCGAGGCTTATCAGCAGCCATTGTTCATTCCTTCCGGCAGCGCGACACCTTCGGTGCCTCGCGGCCTGGCAGCATCTAGTCGTTCAGCATCTCGCCGCTTTTTTTACTCACTCGAGCGCGGCTCCCGTCGGACAGGACATCCTTGCCGATGCGGGTCGGTTTGCCCGTGTTGGGGCAGACCAGCATGACGTTGGAGGCATTTATCGGGCCCTCTTTTTCGATGATCCCGCCCTGGGGAACATCCTTGCTGGCCTTCGTGTGACGTTTGATCATGTTGACCTTTTCGACAATGATCCGGCCGGAGGCGGGAAAGACCTTGAGGATCTTGCCCTCCTTGCCCTTGTCATTGCCGGAGATCACCCGGACCATGTCGCTCTTGCGGATACGCATTACAGGACCTCCGGCGCGAGAGATACGATCTTCATGAACTTCTTCGCGCGCAGCTCCCGGGCCACCGGACCGAAGATGCGGGTGCCGATGGGCTCCATGCTCTCCTCGGCGAGGATGACCGCGGCGTTGTCGCCGAACCGGATGTAGGTACCGTCCTTGCGGCCGATTTCCTTTCTGGTCCGGACAACCACACACTTGACAACCTGGCCCTTCTTCACGTTTCCGTTCGGAATGGCCGACTTAACGGAGGCGACAATAACGTCCCCCACCCGGGCGTAGCGCCTGCGCGATCCACCCAGAACACGGAAGCATTCGACGACTTTGGCCCCCGAATTGTCCGCAACGGTCAATCTTGTTGATTCCTGAATCATTGCATCATTCCTTAAGCTTACTTGGCTTTTTCCAGGATCTCGGAGACCCTCCAGCGCTTGGTCTTGGAGAGGGGACGGCAGGCCATGACCTTCACCACGTCGCCTTCCCGGCATTCGTTTTCAGCATCGTGAGCCACGAGCTTGGCGGTCCGCGTAATGATCCTCTTGTAGAGAGGATGCGGGAACCGGCGGCTGACCTTGATGACCACGGTCTGGTCCATTTTGGAGGACACGACCTGGCCGATCCGGACGGCTCTCATGTTTCGTTCCGTATTGCCCATCATTCCTTCTCCCTGGCACCGGGGAATCACCCTCCGGGCCGTCGACCGCCGCCTTACCTGGCGGCTTTCTTCTCGGTGATTATGGTCTTGATAACCGCGATTTCCCGCCGTGCCGAACGCACCTGCAGGGGATTATCCACAGCTCTCATGTTGACCTGAATCTTAAGATTCATCAGGTCTTCCGACTTTTCCCGCTCCAGGGTTTCGAGTTCCTCGAGGGGCAGATCCCGTAATTCGTGTGCTTTTTTCATCACTAATCTCCCGACCGACTGATAATGCGCGTTTTGAACGGCAGCTTGGCGGCGCCGAGGGTCAGGGCCTCTCTGGCGACTTTCATATCGACCCCGTTGATCTCGAACAGGATGCGACCAGGCTTGACCACTGCCACCCAGTACTCAGGGGCACCCTTACCCTTGCCCATACGCGTTTCGGCGGGCTTCATGGTAATGGGTTTGTCCGGAAAAACCCGGATCCAGACCTGACCCACACGTTTCATGTGGCGGGTGATGGCGATACGAGTGGCTTCGATCTGCCGGCTGGACAACCAACCGGCGCTGCAGGCCATCAGACCATAGTCGCCGAAGGAGATGGTCGTGCCGCGGGTAGCCATACCCCGGTTGCGGCCCTTGTGCATCTTCCTGAATTTTGTGCGCTTCGGCATCAACATGTTACATCGTCCTCTTCGTTTGAGGCGCTAGGCGCGCTGCTCGACCACCTGCTTGCGCAGCTGCTCTTTGAACTCATGGGGGAAAATCTCGCCCTTGCAGATCCAGACCTTGACGCCGATGGCGCCGTACTGGGTCCGCGCGGTGGAGGTTCCGTAGTCGATGTCCGCACGAAGGGTGTGCAGAGGCACACTGCCGTCGTGATAGGACTCGATGCGGGCCATTTCGGCTCCGCCCAGGCGGCCGGCGCAGCGGATCTTGATCCCCTTGGCGCCCATCCGCATAGCCGTCGCGATGGATTTCTTCATGGCCCGGCGGAAAGCGACCCGGCCTTCGAGCTGGGCGGCGATGTGGTCGGCGACCAACGGAGCGCTCAGTTCGGGCTTCTTGACCTCGTCCACGTCCAGTTTGACGTTTTTGCCGATCATCTTCTGCAGCTCAGCGCGAAGCTGGTCCGCCTTGGTCCCCTTCTTGCCGATCACCACACCGGGCCGACTGGTGGCCACGATGATGATGACCTTGTCACGGAACCGCTTGATCTTGACCGACTCGACTCCGGCGTTGCCAACCCGAGCCATCACGTACTTGCGAATAAGGATGTCCTCATTCAGCCAGTCCGCGAAGTGCTTCTCGGTGAACCAGCTGGAGTTCCAATCCTTGACGATTCCCAAACGGAACCCGATCGGATGTGTCTTCTGACCCATGGTCTTCCTTCCTTAGCGTCAAACGCTGGATTCGACGATAACCTTGATGTGGCTGGTCCGCTTGTTGATGCGGAATGCCCGTCCCTGCGCCCGCGGACGAATCCGCTTGAGCGTGGGGCCTTCATCGATCCGAATCTCCTTGATGAAGATATCGGAGTTCGTCATGGCTACCTGGCCATCGTTCATGAACTGAACGTTGGCGGCAGCGGACAACACGACCTTGCGCAGAATCGGCGAGGCCTTTTTCGGTGTCAGGGCAAGAATGCCCATGGCTTCATCCACATTTTTTCCCCGGATCAGGTTGGCTACGAGCCTTGCCTTGCGGGGTGAAACCCGGATGAAACGGGAGACGGAACGTGCCTCCATCAGTACAACCTCCGGTTACAACTTCTTGCTGGTGTGGCCGCGATAGGTCCGCGTCGGAGCGAACTCACCTAGCTTGTGACCCACCATGTTTTCCTGAATGTACACAGGCACGAACTGCCGACCGTTGTGGACGGCGATGGTGTGGCCCAGGAACTCCGGAACGATCGTCGAGCGTCGCGACCAGGTCTTGACGACACGCTTTTCGTTCTTGCTGTTCAGGCCATCGACCTTGGCCAGGAGGGATGCCTCGATGAAAGGGCCCTTCTTGATTGATCTCGCCATGTCCTGTAAATCCTCCGGTTCTACTTATTCTTGACCCTGCGGCGCCGTACGATGAAGGCGTCCGAAGGCTGCTTCTTGCGCGTCTTGAAACCCTTGGTGGGCATGCCCCAGGGGCTGACAGGATGACGCCCGCCACTAGTTCGGCCTTCACCACCACCGTGGGGGTGATCAACCGGGTTCATGGCCACGCCGCGAACGGTCGGGCGACGGCCCAGCCAACGGCTCCGACCGGCCTTGCCACTGACAATGTTCTCGTGCTCGGCGTTGCCGACCTCTCCGATGGTGGCGTAGCACCTGGAGTGGACCATGCGAACCTCGCCGCTGGGAAGGCGCAGGGTAACGTAGTCACCCTCTTTGGCCATCACCTGGGCGAACGAGCCGGCACTGCGAGCCATCTGGCCGCCCTTGCCTATGTTCAGCTCGATATTGTGCACCAGCGTCCCCAGGGGAATACTCTCCAGGGGCAAGGCGTTGCCGGGATTGAACGGAGCCTTGGGCCCGGCGAAGATCGGGTCACCCACCTGCACGCCCTTGGGCCACAGGATGTACCGCTTCTCTCCGTCGATGTAGTGCAGCAGGCAAATCCTGGCGCTGCGGTTCGGATCGTATTCAATGCTGAACACCTTGGCGGGCACTTCGTGCTTGTTCCGCTTGAAATCGATCTTGCGGTAGCGGCGCTTGTGGCCGCCGCCCCGGTGCCGAACAGTGATCCGGCCGCGATTGTTCCGCCCACCCTTTTTGGTCAGCGGCTCGAGCAGGGATTTCTCCGGCTCGGTCCGCGTGATCTCGCTGAAATCAGCGACGGTGCGGAACCGCTGCGTCGGAGTTACCGGCTTTAATTTCCTGATTGCCATTCTATCCGTCTCCTCGTGCTAGACGATTTCGAAGAGGTCGATTGAATCGTCCTTGGCCAGCGTCACCACGGCCTTTTTCCAGTCGGCGCGCTTGCCCTCGAACCGGCCCATGCGTTTGATCTTGCCCCGGTAGTTCATGGTCCGCACCTGCGTAACCTTGACTCCGAAGAAGTGCTCCACGGCCTGCCTGATTTCGTGCTTGTTGGCCTCGGGGGCCACCTCGAAATGGTACTGGTTGTGCATCTCACGCATCATGGCGCCCTGCTCGGTAATCAGGGGGCGCTTGATGACTTTGCTCAAGTCCTTCATGACCCGAACACCTCCTCGACCCCGATCAGGGCCTTCTGGGTGAACACCAGGTTGTCGGCCCACAGGATGGTGTAGGCGTTGAGCTCGTTGGAACGCAGCACCCGGACACCCTTGATGTTGCGGGCGGAAAGGTAGACGTTGTCTCCCTCCCGGTCCAGCACCAGCAAAGTGTGCCTGCCCTCAAGTTCCATGGTCTTCAAGATGCCGACCAAGGCCTGGGTCCTGGGCGCGTCCATCTTGAAATCCTCGATCACGGAAACCCTGTCATTGCCCGCGCGATCACTCAGGGCGCTCTTGAGTGCCCTGCGCTTGATCTTCCGGGGAAGGGTGTAGCTGTAATCCCGGGGATGGGGACCGAAAGCCACACCGCCGCCGACTCTCGTGGGGCTTCCCGCCGAACCGGCACGGGCGCGGCCCGTACCCTTCTGGCGGTACAGCTTGGCCGTGGAAGCCTTAACTTCAGCCCTGGTCTTGGTGTCGTGGGTACCCTGGCGCCTGTTGGCCATGTAGTTCCGCACGGCCTCGTACAGGGCCTGCTTGTGGACTGGCTGCTCGAAGAGCGAGGTGGGCAAATCCACCGTTCCCTTCGCTTCACCAGCTTCGCTGTAGAGTTTTGCCGTTGCCATTATCTTTACCTCGTTCGTTTCCGGTCCCACCGGACCCGCACTGCTAAAAGCCGCGATGTTTACCGGCTGGGCCGTATATAAACGATCCCGTTCCTGTGTCCGGGGACGCTGCCCTTGACCAGGATCAGGTTCTTTTCCTGGTCAACCGCGACGACCGTCAGGTTCCTCTTGGTTTCCTGCTTGTTGCCGTACTGACCGGGCATCGCCTTGCCGGGCAGGACCCGGCCGGGGAAAGTGTGCATACCGATCGAGCCGGACGCCCGGACATTCTTCGAACCGTGACCGTCGGGCCCGCGGTGCTGACCGTGGCGTTTGATGCTGCCGGAGAAGCCGCGACCCTTGGTGGTCCCGGTCACGTCAACCATCGTGATTTCCGCAAGCAGGGACACGTTGACCGTGTCGCCCAGTTTGTACTCGTGCCCCTCATCGACCCTGAATTCGGCCACGCTCCGCAGCGGGTCGGTGCCCGCCTTGCGGAAATGCCCCTGCATCGGCATGGGGGTGTTCTTGGGCTTCTTGGCTCCAAATCCCATCTGGACAGAGCTGTAGCCCTCGTTGGCCTCGTCCTTGACCTGGGTGATGACGCAAGGTCCCGCCTGGATGACCGTGACGGGGATGCTGCGGCCGTCCTCCTGGAACGTCCGGGTCATACCGAGTTTCTTGCCTATCAGACCGATCATTTCATAGCTCCCTTACAAACCGCTCCACGCTGTGGAATCAGACCTTGATCTCGACATCCACGCTGGCCGGTAGAGTCAGTTTTTTGAGGAATTCGGTCGTCTGCGGGGTCGAGTTCTCGATCTCGATCAACCGCTTGTGGACCCTGATTTCAAATTGCTCACGCGACTTCTTGTCGACGTGGGGTGAGCGCAGAACCGTATAGATGGACTTCTTGGTGGGCAGGGGAATCGGTCCCCGCACCAGGGCCCCGGTCTTCAGCGCGGTGGCCACGATGACCTCGGCTGAACGATCCAGCACCGCCGGCTCGTAAGCCCTCAACCTGATTTTGATTTTCTGTCGAGCCACTTCTCTTCTCCTGTTGCGATGGCTACTCCAGCGTCACCTTCCGCATGACCGGTCGGCGCCTGCTCGCCTTTCGCGTAACCCCTGAGGGGTGTTCATTCCAGACTATCTGCATGGTGGGGACTCAACCGAGTCCCCACCGGGAAAACTACTCGTGGATCTTTGCCACCACGCCGGCGCCGACGGTGCGGCCACCTTCGCGGATCGCGAACCGAAGACCCTCTTCCATCGCGATCGGCGTGATAAGATCGATCTGCATCTTGATGTTGTCACCGGGCATGACCATCTCCACACCTTCGGGCAGGGTCGCGTCGCCCGTCACGTCCGTGGTACGGAAGTAGAACTGGGGACGGTAACCCGTGAAGAACGGAGTGTGACGGCCACCCTCCTCCTTCGTCAGGATATAGACCTCGCCCTCGAACTTCGTGTGGGGGTTCACCGAACCGGGCTTGCAGATGACCATGCCCCGCTCGACGTCTTCCTTCTTCATGCCGCGAAGCAGAAGACCCACGTTGTCACCGGCCTGGCCTTCGTCCAGGATCTTCCGGAACATCTCAACACCCGTGCAAACGGTGTTCTGCGTGTCACGGATACCGACCAGTTCGACCTTCTCGCCGGTCTTGACGATGCCGCGCTCGATACGGCCGGTAGCAACAGTACCGCGACCGGAGATCGAGAACACATCCTCCACCGGCATCAGGAAGGCCTTGTCCAGATCACGCTCGGGCAGCGGAATGTAGGTATCCAACGCCTCAATAAGCTCGAAAATGCACTTCGCGTCTTCGCTGTCCGGATCGCCGTTCTCCAGCGCCTTCAAAGCGGAACCCCGAATGATCGGAGTGTCGTCGCCGGGGAACTCGTACTGGTCCAGAAGCTCGCGAACTTCCAATTCGACCAGGTCCAGAAGTTCCTCGTCGTCCACCTGGTCCACCTTGTTCAGGAAGACGATGATGTAGGGAACGCCGACCTGACGCGCCAGCAGGATGTGCTCGCGGGTCTGGGGCATCGGGCCGTCGGCGGCCGAAACAACAAGCACGGCGCCGTCCATCTGGGCCGCGCCGGTGATCATGTTTTTCACATAGTCAGCGTGACCGGGGCAATCCACGTGGGCATAGTGACGCGTCTCGCTGTTGTACTCCACGTGGGCAGTGGCGATCGTGATGCCACGCTCGCGCTCCTCGGGAGCCTTGTCGATCTCATCGAAGGGTGTGTACTCGGCCAAACCCTTCTTGGCCAGGACCTCGGTGATTGCCGCGGTCAAGGTGGTCTTGCCATGGTCAACGTGACCAATGGTGCCGACGTTCACATGGTCTTTTGTGCGTTCAAACTTTTCGCGCGCCATTTCTGGCCACCTCCTGAAAAGTGCCTAAACCCGATTTGAATTCCGGCCTTAAGCTCCAGCGTTCAACCGCGTGATCTCCGCGGCGATTTTCTCCGGTACCTTGTCGTACCGCGCCAACTGCATGGAAAACACTCCCCGACCCTGGGTCAACGATCGTAGGCGTGTCGCGTATTCAAACATTTCGACCAGGGGAACCACCGCGTGCACCACCTGGATGCCACCCTGTTGCCCCATTCCGGTCACCCGCCCTCGACGCGAGTTCAGATGTCCGGTAACATCACCCAGAAATTCCGCAGGGACGTTGATTTCCACGTCCATGACGGGTTCCAGCAGGACCGGATCCGCGGCTTTGGCTCCGTCCCACAGGGCGGTGACGGCCGCGTTTCGAAATCCCATCTCCGTCGACTCCCCTTCGTCGAACTTGCCGCCGACAAGCCTGATGGCGACATCGACCAGGGGATATCCGGCCAGCACTCCTGTTTCGCAGGCCTGCTTGGCCGAGCTCTCTATGAAGGGAATGAATTCCCCCGGGATCACATCCTCGCCGACTTCGTTGGCAAAGGTATTTCCCGTTCCGTAATCGCCCGGAGCAATGACCAGCTCCACTTCGGCGAAATTCGTCTTGCCGGCCAGATCCTTCAAGAATTCCCCGTGGGACCTCTTCTTGATGCTGACCGTCTCGCGGTAGGCCACCTGCGGCCGTCCCACGTTGCAGGCGACGCGGTGCTCCCGCATCAGCCTGTCGATCATGATCTCCAGGTGCAACTCGCCCATGCCCCAGATAACCGTCTGGCCGCTGTCGGGGTCCTTCCTTACCTGGAAGGAGGGATCCTCGTCGGCCATGGACTGCAGGGCCTCGCCCAGCTTGTCCTGATCGGCCTTCGTCTTCGGCTCGATCGCCATGTAGATGACCGGCTCGGCAAAGGCCATGGCCTCGAGCAGCAGGGGATGTTCCTGAACCGTCAGGGTGTCCCCGGTGCGGATCTTCTTGAAGCCGACCGCCGCGACAATGTCGCCGGTCCTGACTTCCTGCAGATCCTCCCGCTTGTCCGCGTGCATGCGCAACAGGCGCTGAATCCGTTCCCGCTTGCCGGTGTTGACGTTCAAAACCGTCTTGCCGGCGTCCAACTTGCCGCTGTAGACCCTCAAAAAGGCCAGCCGTCCGGCGAAGGGATCGGCCAGGATCTTGAAGGCCAGGGCGCTGAACGGTTCTTCGTCGCCCGGGCTGCGGCCCTCTTCCCCCTCCCCGTCTTTCCCGGTTCCCGTTATGGGAGGCCGGTCTAGGGGCGAGGGCAAATAATCAACGATCGCGTCAAGCAGTTTCTGCACGCCCTTGTTTTTCAGGGCCGATCCGCAGAAGACCGGAACAATTTCTCCGGCCAGGGTGGCGCGCCTGATGCCCGCCTTGAGCTGCTCGACCGTCGGTTCGGTCTCCGCAAGGAAGAGTTCCGCCAACTCCTCGTCCACATCGGCCGCGGTTTCGATCATTTCGGCCCGCGCGGCCTCCGCTTCGCCCACCATGCCGGCAGGAATCTCCACGGTTTCGAAGGTGGCGCCCAGATCCTCCTCATGGGGGGTCCGAGCGTTCATCTCCAGCAGATCGACGACTCCGGTGAAGGCCTCCTCCGCCCCGATGGGCAGATTCACCTTCAGCGGCCGTGCGCCGAGGCGCTCGACCATGCTCTCGACCGCCCGTTCGAAGTCCGCTCCCAGCCTGTCCATCTTGTTGACGAACGCGATCCGGGGAACTCCATAACGATCGGCCTGTCGCCAGACGGTTTCGGATTGGGGCTCTACCCCGCCGACCCCGCAAAAGACGGCAACCGCGCCGTCCAGAACCCTTAGGCTGCGTTCCACCTCGGCGGTGAAATCGACATGCCCGGGAGTGTCGATGATGTTGATCTGGCAGTCCCGCCACCGGCAGGTCGTGGCCGCGGACATGATCGTTATCCCGCGTTCCCGCTCCTGCTCCATGTAGTCCATCTGGGTGGCGCCGTCATCAACGTCGCCGGGGCGGTGAACTCGTCCGGTGTAGTAGAGGATCCGCTCAGTCGTCGTCGTTTTACCGGCGTCGATGTGAGCCATGATCCCGATATTCCGGACCAATTCGAGCGCGACTTCACGAGCCACCACTACTCCCAGAGGGTGCGGGGACCGAGCCGCGGCGAAAAATCACCACGCAACACCCAGACCCAACCAAACAACGCGCACATGACCCTGTTTAATCGGGCAGTACGTCTCCTGTGCCTCTGATCCCTGCAATTCCATTCGCGGGACACATTCAGGCTATTCGAATTTGCAATCCATCCATGTGTTTCCGCTTTTCGCGGAGCGCTTGTCGGCGAACGAGAGGGACCCTTACCAGCGGCAGTGGGCGAACGCACGGTTCGCTTCAGCCATACGGTGAGTGTCTTCGCGCTTTTTGATAGACGGTCCTTCGTTTTTGCTCGCCATCAACAGTTCAGCCGCCAGTCGTTCAGCAAAGGTGTTCTCGGGGCGGCTGCGGGCGAAACCGATCAGCCAGCGCATGGCCAGCTGGGTCCGCCGCTCATTCCGGACTTCGACGGGCACCTGGTAGGTGGCTCCACCGATACGCCGGGATTTCACTTCCACACTGGGCTTGACGTTGTTCAGGGCGGTGCGAAAGACATCAATGCCTTCCTGGCCGCTCTTATCCCTGATCATGTCAAAGGCGGAATAGATAGACTTCTCGGAGACGCTGCGCTTGCCGTCCTTCATGCAGTAGTTGATGAACTTGGTCACCATCATGTCGCCAAACCTGGGGTCTGGCGGCGAAGTGCGTTTTTCGGGGGACCTGCGTCGCGACATTTCTTCTTCTCCTGAGCGGTCTATCCGCTATCTGCGCCGGTTTTTCGCCGGCAGAAAATCTACATGCGCCAAAAACCGGCGCGAATTCCAGTGAGCGACCCGCTAGCTGCGGGGCCGCTTGGCGCCGTACTTGGAACGGCCCTGGCGACGATCGTCGACGCCCGAGGCATCCTGGGTACCGCGAATGATGTGGTAGCGGACACCGGGGAGATCCTTCACCCGTCCGCCCCTGACCAGCACGATGCTGTGCTCCTGCAGGTTGTGACCCTCGCCCGGGATATAGGCGGTCACTTCGATGCCGTTGGTCAGCCGGACACGCGCGATCTTCCTGAGAGCCGAATTCGGCTTCTTGGGCGTCTGGGTATAGACGCGGGTGCAGACACCCTTACGCTGGGGACAGGCCTGCAGCGCCGGGCATTTGCTCTTTTTCGTCTGGGGCTTGCGACCCTTACGAACTAACTGACTCAGTGTAGGCAACTTCGAACTCCTGAATTCTGATTCTAATCTGAATCTCGCGGGCAATTTCGCCCGTTTCCCCAATATCGGCCAACCTGATGTAAAAACACGGGTTAGGCACAACCAGCCACAACGGCAGCCTCAACCGTCCGCAGTCGTGGACCGGGAACATTAACCGCAGGCTAAGGTTTTGTCAAGGTTTGCGGCATTTTTTTGGGCTTATTTGGGAATATCACGCGGTAGTTTTGTCGGCAGGCCACGCCATGGGATTCAACCGCCCACACCCCGGTACCCAGCCCCCACGTCAACCGTAGGTTGTGGCTCTGAAATTGTGTCTGGCTGGCTTTTATCGTGTCTGCTGCTGGAGAACCCCC
>JAGLCY010000087.1 GCA_023270185.1 Candidatus Krumholzibacteriia bacterium
GGCGAACAAATCAGGCAATCATTCAACGACGTCTTTTCCCTGACGAATGCCGGTTTCCAGCTCAATACCGCTGTCATGTACAAAAAATGGATTTTTCTTGCCGATGGAACCTTCGCCAACCTGGGTTCTGTCGCTGAGCAGGGCCCCCTGACAGTCGACGTGGAAATCATTCAATACATTGTCGATTTGAAATTGGGTTATCTGGTTTTGTCGGATATTGAAGAAGATGATGCCGAGAGTGTCATCAGGGGTTGGGCTTTGGAAGTGAACGCGGGAGCAAAATACTGGAAAAACGATGTCACGGTCGGTTACAAAATTGATATCGGCCCTAATCCGATTGAAGACGGATTCACCGAACCCCAGGCCTGGTGGGATCTCATGGTCGGCCTCAAGGCCAGGTTCATTTTGAGCCGGTCCGTCCTGCTGAGCGTCGCCGCCAACGGAGGCGGGTTCGGCCTGGGTGATTCATCCAAATTTTCCTATGACTTTGCCTATTTGAATACCTTCAAGGTCTCGAACCTGATCTCCGTGACCGCTGGATACCGGACCTTCAGATACAAACGTGAAGACGGAGAAGGTGAAGACCTGTTGGAAACAACGGTAACCGCTTTCGGACCTTTGTTGGGGGTCTCGTTCATTTTCTAGATTTTGCGGCAGGGGATCAGGCCAGATCCAACTCCATGATGGGCAACATCATGGAAAACACGATGAAGCCCACGACCAGCCCCAGGAAAACGATCATCATGGGCTCGAGCACGGTCGTGATGACCTTCATCTTCTCCCGCAATTCCCTCTCGTAGACCCGGCATGCCTTCTCGAGGGATTGGGACAACTCGCCCATTTCCTCACCCACCTGGATCATCATCACCAATACGCTGTCGCCCATCCTGCTTTCGCCCAGGACGGTGCTCAGGCTTGCCCCCTCGCCCACCCGCTGTCCGAAGCTCCCGAGCTCCTCAACGATGGCCGCGTTACCTGAACACCTGGAGGCGAACCAGAGTCCCCTCATCAAGGGAACGCCTCCACTCACCAGACTCGCCAGGGTGTGGGCGAATCGAACGATCTCACGGTTCAGGATGATCTGACCGATAACCGGTATTTTCAGAACAACCAACGAAACCAACCGCTGGAACCGAGGTGATTTCGCGTGGAGAACCGTCACTCCCAACAGGAGCAACAGTGCCCCGACCAGAATGAAAACCCCGAAGGATTGAAAAAAGGCGGAAGTCTCGATGAGGAACCGGGTGGGCCCGGGCAAATCCTGGCCGAGGTCGCTGTACAGGACGCTCAACTTGGGAAGCAGGAACGTGAACATCACCACCAGGGTGGCGGCACTGACCAGCAGCACCAGGGTCGGATAGAGTAAAGCGGCCCGCAAAGTCCGCTCCAGGTCGTCCTCCTTCTCGTACAGTTCGGCCAAACCCTGCAGGATGGTGATCAATCCCCCGCCCGTCTCCCCGGCTTCGATGGCGCCGATCAACGACCGCGGGAACAGGATCCCGTAACCCGACAGCGCGTTCGACAACGATTCCCCGCTCTTGACGCGGAAGGCCACCGACCGCAGAACATCTTTCAGGGCACGTTCTTTGGTCTGGGCGTGCAGCTGTTCCATCGCTTTCTGCATGGGCAGTCCGGCATCAAGCAGGTCGCCCAACCTGCGCGTGAACATGGCCAGGGCCTGGCTGTTCAGGGGTCGGTGCCTGACGCGTTGCCAAAACCCCTTCAACACCCCGATCTTGTTTAGCGCGCCGCCTTCGGAAAAAACCTCGGCCACTTCGATCGGGAACAATCCCTTGGTAACCAGGGCGCGCGAAACTCCAGACGCGGACTCGCCTTCCATGATCCCTTCGACCCGGTTACCCGGACCACTCTTGGCGATGTAGCGAAAAGCCTTCATTCGGTATCAAACTCCGTCCTGGCCGGCGGTCACCCGCAACACTTCACTAACGGACGTTTCCCCTCGCGCGGCAAGGGCCAGACCGCGCTCCCTCAATGTTCCGGTACCCACGGCCTTCAATTCCTTACGCAACTCCGAAGCGGGAGCGCGGGACAGGATCTGTTCCTGGACCTTGGCCGTCACAGGCAGGATCTCGAAGATCGCCGTACGACCGCTGAACCCGGTCTGGTGGCACTGGTCGCATCCGGCACCGGTCTTGAAGACGATGTCCCCGTCCAGACGGTTCGCAAATTCCTGATCCGCCATCTCGGCTGCGAGTTCCTTCACGTATGATCGGTTATCTATTTCCGCGCAGGCCGGGCAGATTTTCCGCACCAACCTCTGGGCCAGGATACAGCGCACCGACGAGGCCAACAGGTAGGGCTCGATCCCCATGTTCAATAGACGGGCAGGCGTGCTGGGAGCATCATTGGTGTGCACGGTGCTGAAGACCAGGTGGCCCGTCAAGGCGACGCGGATCACCGTCTCTGCGGTTTCCTGGTCGCGAATCTCCCCGACCATCATGACATCGGGATCATGGCGCAGCATCGAACGCAGACCGCGGGCAAAGGTCAACCCGATGCGTGGATGAACCTGCAGCTGGGTCAAGCCGTCGAGGTGGTATTCGATGGGATCCTCGATGGTGATGATCTTGCGACTGGTCTCGTTCATGATGTTGAGGAACGAATAAAGCGACGTGGTCTTGCCGCTGCCGGTGGGCCCCGTCACGAGCATCACGCCGTAGGGAGACTCCAGTGTCTTGCGAATGAAAGCCTGCTCGTCTTCCCACATGCCCAATCCCGACAAACCGGTCAGGATGGACGAGTTGGTCAGCACCCGGATGTCCACCGTCTCGCCGAACTGTGTTGGCAGAACCGACACCCGGTATTCGTTCTGCACCCCGTCAACAGTGGCCTTGATACGCCCGTCCTGGGGCAGCCTGCGCTCCGCGATATCCAGATTGGCCATCACCTTGATGCGTGACACGACGACCGGATGGTAACGGACCAGCCCTTCGGGCACGGCGATTTCCAGCAGCATCCCATCGATGCGGAACCTCACCCGGACCCGATATTCGAGGGGCTCCAGATGGATGTCGGTGGCCCCTTCCTGCTGTGCCCGCAGCAGCAATTCGTTCACCACCGACACGATGGAAGCATCGTCCGCGGTGTCATCAACCAACTCGCGCTGGACGTACCCCGAGCGGACCTGGTCTTCCTCCTTTTCCAGGTCCACGCCATGGCCGTTGGCGTTCAGGCTGTCGATGGCGTCGGCGCCTACTCCGTATGTCTTCTGCAACAGGTCGAAAAGCTGTGCCTCGGAATAGGGTTCGCCGGTGACTTCGAGCCCCAGAAGGAGAGCCAGTTCGCCGAGTACGTTCCCGTCGCCGTCCTGCCGGTGGGCCACGTGCAACACTCCGTTTTCCAGGTTCAGGGGCACCACGAAAAACTTCCTGGCATACCTGGCCGGGATAACGGCCGATGCGTTTGCGAAAGGTTGGTCGGTCATCTCAAAATTCGTACTTCTGCTCGTGATTCTCGCGACCGGTCATGATCTGCGGAGTCAACAGGATAACGAGTTCTCCCTGCATATCTTTCTCCACGATGTGGGAGAACAGGTACTTGATAAGGGGAATTCTCGATAGAATTGGAACCCCTTCGCGGGTCGTCCTGGTTTCGTCCTTGATCAGGCCACCCAGGATCACGGTATTGCCGTTTTGAACCATCAGGGACGAATCGACAGTGGAGGCATCGACGATGGGAATACCGTCTGATTCCCCAACCACCGCACTCACTTCGGGCCTGACCTTCATGGCGATCATGTCCTCACCCTGGATGTTGACATCGACCTCCAGTTTCACGCCCACATCGATGATGACCACCGTCTCGAACTGGTTGATGGTCCCTGCCGCCGTTTCCCGTGTGTCGATGGTCTTGTAGGGAACCTGGCTGCCCACGTGGATCAGGCCCGTGCCACCGTCCACCACCATCAGGCGCGGGCTGGACAGCAACTTGGTGTCTCCGTAGGTCTCCAGGGCTTCGACGACGATCTTGTAGTTCTTCGAAGCGAGGTCTCCGAAGTCACCCCGAAAGCCCGGGGACGTGGTCGCCAGGGCCGGGAAGCTGCCGGTCAGATTCATCTGGTCCTGCAGAATGGCCCAGTCGATTCCGGTGGCGACTTCCCTCGAAGTCGCCACCTGGATGATCTTGGCCTCGATCAGAACCTGGCGCAGGGGCACATCGAACTCGGCGGCCAAATGGGTGATGACCTCGATGACCTGCGGATAATCAACGGCAACGATCTTTCGGGAGCGACTGTCCGAATAGATCTTGCCCACATCTGCCGTCAAATGGAGTCGCAAAGCCTCCGCCAGAGTGTCCGGCTGGGCGTAACCGATGGTCAGAACGGTCGATTGCAACCCGCCACCGACATCCAGCATTTCAATGATATCGCCAACCTGATCCAGCTCGAATTCACTCGAGTTGATCACCAGGCGCTGGTTGATCGGATCCTCGATGATGGTGGCCTGTTCGGACAGCATCTTGCCGACAAGTTCGGCCGCCATATCGGCGGGCATGCTTTGCAACTGGTAGGCCCGCGTGAGGGTGGGTTTGTCAATGGCGGCCAGCATCTCGGCCGCTTCCTTCATGAGCTTCGGGCTGGCCTTGATCCTGACCATGTTCCTGGACAGGTCGGGAGTGACGATGGCCTTGGCACCCAGGAGACTCTTCATGGTGGGCATGATCTCCTTCACCTTGGCCTGTTTCAGGGTGAAGGTCCGGGTCACGAGGTTGTCTACGAACTTCTGTCCGTAGATGCTCTCGTAGTTCTCTTTGCTCATGACCCAGATGACGCCGTTCTCCTCGATATAGGCAGCGTCGATGATCCCGACCACGACATCCAGGAGGTCCCTGGGAGCCATTTCGTCGACGAAGAGGGTAACGTGTCCTTTGACCCCTCCCCCGATGGCCAGGTTGAAATCACCCGACTCGGCGATCAGCTTCAACACCTCCTGCACGGAAACATCCTTGACGTTCAGCTGCATCATGCCCGCCTCGGCAGTCATTTGAGCCGCCGATCGGGTCGCCGGAGAAGTCGCGAGCACCAGCAGGGCGCACGCGGCTACAGCGATAGTTCGAACAATTCGTCCCGCCATTTCAGGATCACACTCTTTTCCCGGATTTCCATCACCTCGAACTCGCCCAGATCGTCACCGACCGAAACGGTGACCGTCTTCTTGGTGCGCTTGTAGAAAACCAACGCCCGAGGGTTTTCTCCTCCCAGCACACCCTGCAGTTCGAGCAGCCTCAGTAGTTCAACCGGATTTGTCCTCGGTTGCTTCTTCGTGTTGTTCTTCGTGGGCTTCAGGACCTTGAAAAGGTCGTTCCGCAATCGCTCCATCGTGTTGGCCCCCGCGGCAACTTTCGTGTCGCCGTCGGTTCCGCTTTCCGCTTCCTCGATAACCAGACCCTGCTTGTTCAACCCCTCGCCGGGATCCAAAACAACCAGGTCGAATATCCCACCCAGTCCCCAGATCAAGACCAGGACCGAAAGCCCCATGGTCAGGACACGTCCCTTGGTCCAGTCAGTGGCCGGATTCTTCGAAATGACCGCTCGTCCAATAGCCTTCAGGGCCTCCGCCGACAGGGGACGCCCGCGACCGAACTGGATGATGGATTCATTTCCCCGTTTACGATTCAAAACATTCCACCCTGATAGATATGCGACAAACGACGCCCCCACCCTCGCCGGACCGGGGCGCCAGGGAGAGACTTCCCACCTCACTGGGCATCTCGTTCAGTATCTTTTCCACGTATCCGACCACCGATTCGAATGGCCCTTCGAAGTCCAGGGCCACGAACATGACCTGCTGCCCCTCGTAATGTCCCAATCGTGGCACGATGCTCTTCACATGGACCATCCTGGCAGCAAGTTCAGACAATTCCCTCAGGATTTCGGTCTCGGTCAGGATCGAATCCTCGACCGCGGCCATTGGGGATTCGAGCTTCTTGTACTGGGCGTGGATCAACTCTTCCCGGGATAGCAGCCTCTGGTGGTGAAGCACCTGCTTTTCCGCGCTGGCCACGGCGGCCTTCAGTTCCCTGTCCCGTTCGAGATAAATCCTGTTGAACAGGAAATCCCCGCCAAACACGAACACCAACACCAGAAGACACAGCAGGATGACTCGTTCACGCAGACTCAACGACTTCAATCCCTGACGGAAATCAGGCTTCGGACTTTTCATTTCAGTCGACCTTCCACCACGAATTGCACCGGGCTTTTCCCTTTGTGTTTTTCGGAACGAAGCTGCATCACTCTCAAACCCTGCCAAAGCGGATCGGTCTCCAATTGCTCGGTCATTTCCAGGACCTTGACGCTGGAAGGAGCAACACCGCGCAGAGTGACTCCCCTTCCCTGCACATAGTTCAGATGCGCCAGTTGGATAGGGGCCTTCACGTGACGACGCAGACTGGCCAGAACCTGCAGAATTTCAGTGTTGCCTGCCCGCTGCCTGTTTTTTTCCCGGATGGCATTGTATTCCATCTCCAGGTCTTCCACCCGGATGGCGTCTTCGGTAACCTGCTGTTCCAGGTCCGCGAGGTACTGTCGGGTCCGGCCATCTTCGTAAACCGTGAACACCAGCCAGAACAGAACCGCCAACACTCCGAGGCGACCCAGTTTGGCCAACGTTCCCAAAGCCATGCGGCGACGGGTGCGTTGCCGTAGTTCCTGGGGCATCATCAGCCGGTCGTGCCCCAACCCGCCGGCGGCCACCGAAGCTGCGAAGAATAATTTTTCCGGTTCGAGATTCTCGTCGGACTCGAGGGTATCGGGCCAGACCTCGGGTTTCGGCATGGGGAATCCCAGGAGATCCTCGAATTCCTTCCGTGCCTCGGCAAAACCGGATCCGTCCCAATCCAGGGACGCGAGGGTCTGGAAATTCGACAGGGGGAAAAGCTGTTCGAACAGCAATTGTCCCGAGTTTTCCACGATAAGGTGAAAGGCATCTTCTCTTCGGATAATAATGCTCCGGGCTTCCGGTTCTTCAGCCGGATCCTGCCGGCCCGTTACCTGCCCAATGGCGTGCGCCCAACTCCAGCCTTCGGGAATCAGACCCACGATGTTCAGGTCCGCCGTGGCCAATGGAGCCAGAAATTCTTCCAAGCGATCATTCCTGGCCACGTGCACCGCAACCAGGGTGAAGCCTTCTTCCCGGGTCGGAAGAGGCGACCACACCCACGAGAAATTCTCGATGGCCATGGGCAATTCACCAGCCAAAAGGTGGGGCAGCATGGCCTCGATCTCGGCAGTTGATTCGGCTGGCACACGAAAGTGGCGGACCATGGTCCGGTTCCTGGGCAGGCAAACGCAAACGGGTTCCATACCTGGGATTTCCAGTTTGGCAAGCTTCAGCGAGGCTTCCCCGCCGGAAAGATGAGCCGTCCCATCCACATGGAAAAGGCTGCCGTCCAACCGACCGCGAGCCAGGGTGATTCCCGATTCGGAAATTATGATGCTCGTCATGCGCTGCATGGCGGACCAGGGAAAAACAAACGGAGACCAACGGCCGACCCGGTGCAACAGACCGGTCCTCTCATCCCTCACAGGTTTCCCTGTTTCGGGTGGGCAATTGATTTTCAGTTCCCTGCCGAGATGCATGAACTGCTCCTAGTTAAGCCAAGTTTCGGTCCATTCCAGAATTCGTGGCGCTCCGTACTTTTGTTTTTCGAGAACCACCCTGATTTCACAGATGCCCTTGTATCCCTCGCCCCATCCCCGGGACACCAGTTGAAAGAAACGGGGTTCCACCGTCAGCCTTTTGGCCCCGACCAGGAAAGCCAACACCGCGGCCTCCTCGCTGTTCAGGGCGCTGGACCTGATCCCCTCGTCGTCGTTGCCCAGGCTTTGGAACAGCCTGTCATCGGAAGTTCCCGGGATCTGGTCATCACCTGAACGCCATCCCAAAAGCTTGTGCACCCCCCTGGGCGGCAGACCCACGGCAAACATGACTTCCTCCGATGCGGTGTTGAGGTTCACCGCGTTCCCGTACCTGGACAAAAACCGGTTGGCGCATTCACGGCTTGCCTCATCCAGATCGACAATAAGTTCGAACGGCGGCAGACGATTGCTACCGGCGGCTTCCTTGGCGTCCAGGAGAACAGCCCTCCCGTAGGACGTCATCCCCGGCAAGACAGCCAGGGCGGTCGAATCCACCAGAGCCATCGGCAACCGGCCGGCCTCGTCCCCTATGCCGGGCAACCAGTGTTCCTGGTCATCGACCGCGTAAGCCCCACCCACCGCGAAGCGTCCCTGCCCGCAGGCCAGAGGGAAGGCGAACAGGTTTTCCGGTCCGGAGTATCCCAGGGTTGCGCACTCGATCCGCGGAGTGTTTCCCAGGGTGACCCTGGCCAGTTCCACACCTGACGTGGCCCAGGCCCTCAGTTGATGTTGTTGGACTTCCAACTGGATCAACCTGGATTCCGCGATCACATCGTGGGAATAATTCACGCCGAACACCGCCAGCAGGACCAGGACCCAGGACACCACCACGACAGTCATGGCTGACCCCTTTCCAACCGGTCGTCTTCCACCGGGATGGGAAATTTCGCCACCACCGGAAGCCAGAGCCCCGTTTCCACGCCCGAGCCGTCATCCGTCAGGAGCTCCAGGCTGGTCAACGGATCCTGCCAGGGGGCTGAGGCCGTGTTTTTCCACGGAGACAGCCGAACCAGGATTTGGGACCGTTTGTCCAATTCGGGATCCGCTTCCGGATCCTCGGTTATACCGAAGGCGAACCCCTGAATGTGGGGAAACGCCAACCAGCTGCCACTCAACTCATTGAGGGTTGCGCGTCCTCCGAACCGTGATCCATCGCCTTCGCGGACCAGGTAGTTGACCGTGACATCCATCCCCTGAAAAACCCTGGCCCACTTCATGAACTCATGGTGCACAAGCGCCGAATCGGTGACATCGATGGCCAGCGGAGCGGCCACCCGCACCAACACGCTGTCCTGGGTCGTGGAACCCGACCACTGGTACGTCACCAGTTGGGGAGCCCCAACCTTCTCGACTCCCTTCTCGAATTCCTTCTGCTGCCGCCACAGGACGATGGAGTCTGCCGACACCAGCGGCTCGGGACCCGACGGAACCAGGTTTGCCAAGTCGTTCTTCAGGGCACCGATGACCAACCGGGCGTCCCGGTCAAAGGCCATGCTTTCACGCGTGACCGAGCGCAGATTCATACCGGCGGAAAACAGGGTGAAGACCATCGTCATGGTCACCGCCAGCACCGAAAGGGCGACGAGAACCTCTACCAGGGTGAATCCCCGTCTTCCCGCCCCGATTCGGCAACGGATCCCGTATGCATTTCCGCGCCGCGGGCTCATTGTGTCCCCCCCCCCTGGGGGAACAAATGCACCAGCTGGGTCGCATTGATGCTGCGGGTTCCCTTATTGGTCTGCCAGCTGACATTCACGGCCATCTGGAATAGCTCGATCAAAGCGTCGTCGGTTTTCGGCTCCTTTTCTTTTCCACGTGTTTTGCTTGTCTTCGTTTTGTTTGTCTTCGTTTTCTTTTTCTCCACCCGCGGTGCCCCTGTCCAGGGTTCGCCGGCGACTGTCCAGCTGAACACGCCATCGGCACTGATGCCGCGCATGGGCTCACCGTTGTAGGGGACCAGGACCGACTCCGCCAATTTCTCCTGCAGGATCAATCCCGCCCGGTAACGAAGGGTCGAATCCTTTTGCAGGTCCAAGGCCGAAAGGACGGAGGTCAGCACCGCCATGATACCGATTGAGAACACAGCCATGGATACCAGCACCTCGACAAGGACGAAGCCGTTGCCCAAGGGTTTGCATTGCTTGTTCAGGGGATATGATGCCGTTGGAAATCTGGTCATTGCTGCACAAACAATTCGCCGGTGGAAGAATCGATCAGAAAGTGGCGTTTGAGCTGGCCGTCCTCATCGTGGAGCATGATTTCTCCGCCGGTCGATGACCCATTGGCGAAAAACAGGATCCCGGGCTCGGGAGACTCCAGCAACAAATGGCCCAAAACTTCGGTGCCGCGCACGACGGGCGCTTCCCAAATTCCATTCCAGCCCCGATCCTCCGAGGCCAGACCGGCGGAATCACCGGCATACCATGACTGGACAGAAAGCCGTCTTTCCTCCAGGAGGTTCCGACTGTCAGACGTGACCGTCAGGGCTACGGTGGTCCTATTGGAAATGGCGTCAACGCGTGCCGCGCGGATGGAATTGGCCACCGCCTTGGCCTCCTCGGTGGCGAAATAGGCTTGCTTCACCGCGCCGACGTTCGGCAGGGTCAGCCCCAGCATCAGACCCATCAATCCGATGGCCAGAAGAAGTTCGAGCAGGGTGAATCCCTCAGAATTCCTGCACGTTGCTGAAGTCATCATCACCCCCGGAAACTCCATCCGGACCATAGGATGTGAGTTCGTAATCAAAACCAGGTTCCGTGCTTGGACTCTGATACTGGTACACATTTCCCCATGGATCGTTCAGGGACCGGCCCCTCAGATAGGGACCATTCCAGCTGGACGGGACCGGGGGCACACCCGGTTTTTCCAGCAGGGCTCTCAGACCCTGGGTCGTGGTCGGAAAGATTCCATTGTCCAGCTCGTAGAGTTCAAGAGCCGCGGCCAGGTTGCCCGAGATGTCCGCCTGGACGGCAGCCAGTTTTGCCTGCTCCGCCCGACGGGCGTAACGGGGAATCACCAGGCCCGCCAGAACCCCGATGATGGTGATGACCAGCAGCAATTCGATGAGCGTAAAACCGCGACGGGACCACGAAGACCCGTGAAATTCTTGGTTCAGGAGAAAACTTTTTTTCACAATCGCCAACCTCCTAGAATTACACCCGTTAAGGTAGGCTATCCCTTGATTTTCCCGAAAATTATGGACGATCAATTTTATGTAACAAGGTTAACATATTTTTCAATAATCTTCAACCATTTAGAAGGTTACAATCTCACAGAAATCCGATATTTCGCTAGGAGTTAGGGCGATTTGACTCCGATTCTTCGGGAAGTCAAAGGGGCATCAGACGTAAAAAACGAAGCAGGACTGGTTTTCAGTCCTGCTTCGCCTCGATTTTCGATAAAATTGATATCGATACTATCGATTAAACCCTCTAGCGACGACCGGCCCGCGACTGACCTCTGGCGCTCTTGGTCGGGTCATCACTGTCACCGGAATTATTGCCCCGCTGACCGTAGCCCACATGATCCTCGTTGGGACCGAAAGGACCACCCAGGTCACTGCCGGGACCCCAACTGTGCTGCAGCCTGTCGCCGGCAAAATTACCGTCGGCGTTTTCACCGAAGATCTTGAGCAAACCATCGAGGGTGCCGGATCCCATGGGACCATGGGGTCCGCCTTCGCCGATATTTTCATCACCGTGGCGGCGATTTTCGCCCAACTCGTGGTTCTCGCCATCGCCACTGCCGTGATTCATCTGTCGGGTCTGGTCGCCATCACCTTCGCCGTCCAGGACCTTGTCGCCATGATCCTTGGGACCCTTCTGGCCACCGTCACCCGTATAGTCGTCACCGTGGCGGTTATTATCTCCCAGCTCATGGTTGTCGCCATCACCATCACCGTAATGCAGTTCCTGGCTCTGGTCGCCATCCTTGTCCCCGGTCAGGACCTTGTCGCCCTGGTGACCCGTTTCGCCATTAGGACCGACTGAATCAGCATACGGTTCACCGGGCTTCTGGCCCTCACGTTCGATATAATTCTGGTTGGCGGTGCCGGTTCCAGGGTTCTGGGCGTTTTCACTGCCGATCTGCCTGGTCTGGTCCTTCACCGGGTCGCCGTCCAAAGACTTGTCGCCTTCCGGAACCTCGTTGTTTTTCCTGTTCCGCAACTGGTTCTCTTCCTGGATCTGCTCCTGGTTATTTATCTGTTCCTGATTCTGGGTTTCATCCCGATTCTGGAGCTGTTCCTGGTTCTGGAGATTTTCCTCGTTCCGGATCTGTTCCTGACTCTGTTCCTTCGCAGGATCACCCTCGGTCTGGGCGTAAGCGCCGACAGCCACCAGGCTGATCAGCAAGACCGAAAGTGTAATATTCCTCTTCATCACTTTGTCCTCCTTGGGATGCCATCACGACATCATGAATACCCCTCCCTGGACCCCTATTCGCACATAGTGTTCCAATGCCTGCTGGAAAAATGAAGAATTCCACAAGTCGTTGTAAATCATATTGATGGGAATTTTACGAAAACAGATTAATTGTGCTCGTTCAAATATCAATCGCAGAAATCTGCGAATAGTCTTCCGAGGGGGACGCAGATTTCTGCGAATATTGACGTTCATGGGAAAAAAACGGCCCGTGGGAGATCCCACGGGCCGCCGATCGAGAATTATCTCCCGGACGCCAGTCAAACCGGCGCCCGAAATTCCAAACCAGGTTAGTCGCTGGCACCTCCGGAATCGCTGGTGAAGTCGTCCGACGAGGTGTCATCCTCCGGAGCCGTCGCTTCCGCCGTAGCGGTGGCGGCAACATTCGCGGGGAAGTCAGCGGGCATGATCCTGCGGAACACGATATCGCTGCCTTCTTCGCCTTCGTCCAACCAGCTGCCGTAGAACCGCGAGCCGTCAGGAGTCATGCGAAGCTGCACTTCGCCCTGCTCCTGGTCGCCCTTGGCCATCCAGGGAGTACGGAAAACCGTTTCGCCGGCGAATTCGCCTGAGCTGTCCGGGTTCACGTCCCATTCCTCTACGTAATAGGTTTCACCCTTGTCCCTGGTGAAGCTCCAGAAGAGATCCGAAGGGGCGGGATTATCCTGCTCCTTGGTGATCGGATCAATCCTCGGGTTGGTGGAAGTACCCCAGGCCACGTAGAACACGTTCGGGTTCTGCTTGTCCTCGGGAATTCCGCTCCACACACCGTCAATCTTGATCGTACCGGGAACAGCCACGATACGCGGTTCAATGACGGATTCCTTGTGGTTCGGAAGTTGCGTCAGGTTGCGCATCCTCTCGAACTCGCCAGCACCGAAGGTAAAGCACTCTTCCACCTTGGTACCGGCACCTTCTTCACCGCTCGGAGTGGTCCAAGTGATGCAATGCTCCGTACCTGTGCCACCTTGGCCAGCAGGCTTGGTGGTCCAGGTCTCGCCACCATCGAAGGATCGGCGAATGTAGAAGTCGTACTTGTCGTTCCCGCGACGGGCAGCCGCCCAGTTCGCGGTGTACGAGAAGCCGAGCGCGACAAAATTACCACGAATCGCACCGCGATGGGCGCGGGCGTCATCGTAGGGATATTTGTCGGACAGATCGACAAAGTTGTCGATTGTCTGCTCCCATTCAACAACCTTGACCGAGCCGTAGCCGTCTTCATATTCGGGATCGCCCTGGCTCTCGGTCGTCACCGTGGGCGTAACCGAGCTCATGTTCACCGGACCACTGGCCCAGTAATCCTGCCCGCTGGCAAGATCGGTCGCACGGTCACCAATGATGTTTTCGAAGCGGTAGGGATTGTCCACCGTTGGGTCATCCGTGCCGGGACGCACCCAACGCCGCATCAGGATATCCGAAGGACGACCGGCGCCTTCCACGCCCTGCTTGTAAACCATCAGCATGATGGTCCCGGAGGTCTTGACCGCGCCAGGCCCCTGCAGCATGAATCGACCACGGCGGGCGTTTTCGTAAGCCAGCTGCGGGAGACCCTGCCAATCCAGAATATTCTCCCCTTCCTCTGTGTGAATGTAGGTCGGGGTGATGTGACCGGATCCATCCAACACCGGCATGATGACCGCGGCGCCGTAACTGTCCACTTCTTCGGTGAATAAGCACTCCGGCTGGTTGATGATGTTACCGGCGGCAACCAGATCGGGGTTCTTGAAGTCGAAGCTGTGGTAGATGATGTTCTTGCCCGCTTCAGGCAGATAATCATCGCGGTGGGTTTCCGATTCCCCGGTGTTGTCCGGAGGACCGGCTCCTGCGCCCTTCGTCTCCTCGTAAGTGATGATGGCCCAGGCACTCGTCTTGCCGTCCGCATTTTTATACGGCTGCAGGAAGAGGTTGCCCCGGGCAGCCCCGGTGTCCCCGTCCATCAGCCTGCCATCGGTGGTGATGGCGACCGACGTTTCATTGCCGCCAAAGTTCGTGAATGAAAAGTAATCACCACTCAACAGTCCTTCGAGCGCCAGGCCGTAACCATGGGTCCCGTCATTGGTGGAGTCTTCGTCGTTAATGTACGGGTACGCATCATAGGGGTAGTACGCCTCGACGGTCGTATCCCAGACACCGCCATTGGCTTCGCACTCTGCACACTTACTGGCTTCATCAAGTCCCGGGGCAACCGCGATGAGGCGGTCACGGGGCACGATGTGGCTATAGTGACAGCTCACGCAGTCACCGTTCGTCAAACCGCCAAGATAATCCTGCGTCGCCATGTCCACTACGACCAGAGGCACGGGCGATCCCTGTTGCGGGGTCACCTCGTTGGTGTAATCCTCGGCATAGGGAGAATGGCAGTTCGTGCAGTTCATGGTCGAGAAGTGGTCTTCGGGCAGGGCCCGCAGATCCGAGTAATCGGCCAGGTAGGCATCGAGATCCGTCGCTTCCACGATGGTCTTTCCGCCCTCGTACTTGACGCACCGCGTCAGGTTATCCTGGGTGTAGGACACCGCATCGGCCGTGGTGGTTTCATCCACTCCCATGTTCTTCTCGTTCAACACGTCATTGTCAGTAATACGAACCGGCAGGGACATGGGAACCAGGGACTTGGGCCGTTCGATGTGGTCCAATTCGTGTTCGGAATCACCGCCGGCCTCAAAGTTCGGATCGACCTTGGAGTGATCACCCCAGGGAAGATAGCTGTACCAGATATCCGTCTTGTGACTGGTGGTGGCGCCACCCCAACCGGGGCCGGGGCCCACGGCCTTGCCGGGCCGCACACCGTTGGGATCTTCCTGCCAAACCAGACCGAAGCCCGCGCCCGGAGCCGCGCCGCAAAAGATCTGGTTGACATCACGTCGGCCACTGGTCAGCCGCTCGGGCTTGAACCAGATGATTTCACCAACGAAATGACTATCGCTTTCATTCCATGGCGCCACTGTCAAGTCCGCGGTAGTCAGAATCAAGCCTCGACAGACCCACAAGGCGGCGAAGGGAACCTCTCCCACTTCGGGGAAGCCGTCTTCGACGTAGTCATGGGAACGCTGGGGTCCACTGACGCCCCAGATGTCCTCGGTGTAGTAGGGATCATCGAAGGTGTACTCGTCATCCAGTTTGATGGCGTAGCGAGGCTTGCCGCCCCGGCAGTACGTACCGCGCCATGCGACCAGGATCTTGTTGCCCTTGATCTGGAAGACCGGCTTCTTCACGTGGCCGAAGGAATCCTCGCCGTTGGCCAACTGGAAGGAGGTGCGGTCACCCGCGCGGGACAGGTTCTTGCGTTTCCACGTATTTCCATCATCGCGGGAAACCGCGGCCCAGGTATCGTGGCCGCCGGTCACCGGATCCGCATCCGTATAGGTAACGACGATCGGCTTGGCCTCGGTGGCTACCCTGATGAGGTTGCCGTCTTCGTCGAAGTACGGGATGCCGTCAATGTCGGCGCCGGTGGCGTCCGTATACGTGGCCGGCTCATCATTGGCGCGCAGGGCCGGGAACCAGGTGGTCGACATATTCATCTTCGCCTTTGCGCTGGCCTCCTCCGGCGTCTTCGAGATGTTCTTGCGGAACATGGAGTTGTTCAGCGTCTCGTCCAGGTGCCCCTTGGCATCCTCCGCCGACTGGCTCACCAGAGTGATCGGGGGATCCAGCAGAGCCGCGTTGGCGATGGTACCATCGATAATACTATCGACCTGACCGTCATCGCTGAAATCTATGCTGGTCAGGTCCATGGAGGCCATGGTCGACTCAAAGGCCTCAACCGTCCCATCAGTAATGACGATTCCACCCTGCGGTTCTCCGTCCACGTCCAGACTCTGGATCAACCGGGCCATGTTGATGACCCGCGCATCCTCGGTGTCGGCCGAGGGGAAGATATCCAGGGGGGAGATCTTGTGATCGGCCACCGTGGAGCCCAAAACCACCGAACCGATGGCGATTTCGATTACTTCACCGGGGAAATAGTCGAAACGGGCGCTGATATCCGTCTTGTCCGCGTAGGTCGGGGTTTCCACATTGAGTCCCGCCACAGGCGAATCGATGAAATGCCCGGTCCGGGGGTGCGCCATCTCATAGCGGAACCACCAGCCCCAGCGGCCACCGTCGAA
>JAGLCY010000088.1 GCA_023270185.1 Candidatus Krumholzibacteriia bacterium
AGATCCATATCCTTGGGCACGACCACGATGCCCTCGGCAGAGACATTGAACAGACGACGATCCTTCTCCGGATCGAATCCGATCTCCATTCCTTCGGGAACAACCACGCCTTTGTCGATGATGCTGCGCTGAACCTTGGCGTAGCGTCCGATCTCCACGTTATCCATCAGGATACTGTCGCTAACATGGCTATAGGAATTGACCCGGACGCCGCGGCTGAGCAGGGACCTTTCCACATACCCGCCGGAAATGACGGAACCGCCCCCGACAATACTGTCTTCGACGATGCCCGGCCGGGTGCCGTCTTCGGTGAATCCATGCACGGACTTGCAGGGCGGCACCGGGGGTTGCCAGGCCCGGAACAACCAGGACTCATCGTAGAGGTCGAAACTGGGTTCGCGGCTGACCAGGTCCATGTTGGCCGCGTAATAGCTGTCCAGGGTGCCGATGTCGCGCCAGTACTTGGATTCTCCCGATTCCTCGTCCCGGAAGGGATAGGCGAATACTTCCCCGCATTCCACCAGGGAAGGGATGATGTCCCGGCCGAAATCATGCCGGGAGTCGGTGCGTTTGACGTCCTGTGAGAGTTCCCGCACCAGGTTCTCGGTGTCGAAGATATAGACTCCCATGTTGACCAGGCAGTGATCGGGGTCACCGGGAATCGTCTTTGGCTCGGCCGGCTTTTCCTCGAACCCGATCACCCTCCAGGACTCGTCAACTTCGAGAATGCCGAACTGGTCGGCCCCGGCGCGTGGAACAACCGCGGCGCTCAGGGTCATGCATCCCTTATGCTCGGAATGACACCTCAGCAGTTCGCCGTAATCCATGCGGTAGATATGGTCCCCGGACAGGATCAGGACGTGGGCGGGCCGCCGGCGCTCCAACAGGTAAATGTTCTGGTAGACCGCGTCCGCCGTGCCCTGGTACCACTTCTGCCCCACCCTGTGCTGGGGAGGAATGCGGTACAGGAACTCACCGCTTTCATAGCTGAAGATGTTCCAGCCCCGCTGCAGGTGCTTGTCCAGGGAAAACGATTTGTACTGGGTCAGGACGTAGATCTGCCGCAGACCGCTGTTGATACAGTTGGAAAGGGTGAAGTCGATGATACGGTAGGCACTGCCGAAAGGAACCGAGGGTTTGGAACGGTCCCTCGTCAGAGGGTACAGCCTTTCACCCTGGCCACCGGCCAGGATCAGGGTCAAGGTATCGCGGACAAGTTGTCGGACACTCAAAATTGCACTCCACCGGCCACCGGAAACTCAGCCGGCGGGATTGCTGGAAAAAAGTCAGTTTCTGGCAGCCGCCCTGGCGTCCACCAGGTCCTTCACCGTATCCAGAAGTTCCGTGACATCCGACGACTTGGTCACGTAGGCATCCGCAGCCCAGGTCAGATAGTTGTCCTTGTAACTCGAGTAGGCGGTGTTCAATACCACGGGAACCGTATTGTCCCGTTCCAGAATGCGCTGCAGGGCTTCGATGCCGTCCATTCCCGCCATCCTGATGTCCAGAATAACGAGATCCGGTTTCATGGTTTCAACGAACTCGAGACCCTGGGCCGCATTACACGCCGTCATGGTCTCGAACCCCGCGCGACGCAGCTCAGTTTCATAAAGAAGTCTGAGATGGGGTTCATCATCCACGATCAATACTTTGCTCATAACAGGCCTCCTTTGCCCGATTCCAGGAATGTGGGCGCCTGGAAATTCCCGTCCCTAGGAATATTCTAATCCATCCACCGGCAAGCCGCCACAACGCCACTCTAGGGGTTCGGAGCGTTCCTGGGAAGTGGTAATATGAAAGAAAATACCGCCCCCCCCTCCGGATTGTTCATCGCGCCGGTGATCCCCCCGTGCGACTTGATGATCTGGGCACAGATGGTCAGCCCCAGGCCAGATCCCGTCGTCTTTGTGGAGAAAAACGGCGAAAAGAGCTTTTCCCCCACGTCATCAGCAAAACCCGGGCCACCGTCACGGACTTCGATCCTAGCGCCGCCCTCCACCAGGCGGGAGCGGACTTCAATCCTGCCACCATCGGGCTGGGCCTGCATGGCGTTGACGATGTAGTTCTGCACGACCTGCTGGATCTCACCCGGGTGAAGGTCCAGGGTGAGACCATCGGTTTTCAGATCCATCTCCAGACGAACACCCTTGCCTTCCAGTTCGGCCTGGAATCTGTCGGCCGCTTCGCCCACGATCTGATCCACCACCACTTCCTTGCGAAGCCTCTTCTTCGGCCTGATGAAATCCAGCAAGTCGTGGATGATGGTTTCCATGCGAGCGACCTCGCTGGAGATGATGTCGGCAAATTGCCGGTTGGAGTCGCTCTCGTCCAGGTTCCGCATGAGGGTGCGCGCAAAACCCCCGATGGCCACCAGTGGATTTCGCAGTTCGTGAGCGACGATGGCCGAAGTCTCTCCCATGACGCTCAACCGTTCCATGCGCATCAGGGTTTCCTGATCGTCCTTCTGCTTCTGATGGGCCCGGCGCAGATCCAGCAACCGTTGCTCGAGCTCACGATACAGCCGGCTGTTTTCGATGGCGCCGGCGCTCTGGTTGGCGAACATCTGCAGGAATTCAAGGTCCAGGTCGCTGATCTCCGCGCCGCTGATGGCGTTGTCCGCCACGATGACCCCTATGGATCCCGCGCGGGTCGTCAGGGGAGCCACCGCGAATTCCGAGCAGCCGAGCCACCGGCGTATGGTGTCCACTCCGGACATGGTCGTATCCCCGCGCACCCGCAGCACATGGCGGTCGGCCATAACCCTGATCAGGATATTTTCCACGTCATCCAGGGGCAGGATCATGTTCCGGACAATTTCATTCACCGCGACGTCGGTCTGCTTGATCGACTGGTCGTAGCTGGTCATCATCTCGAACAGGTCGCCGGGCTGGTCGGCGAGATCCTGCCAGATTCGCGAGGCCTCGTCGGCGTTGCTGGGCCCGATGGCGATCTCGCCCTTCAACTCATCGTCGGCTTCGTTGACCAGCAACAGGAAAGCCCGGTTGAAACGCAACCCCTGGCCCGCGGTCATGCAGATGAGCACTGCTTCGAGGATCTGATCCAGTGTCAGATTGGCCCCGTAAAGAGCTTCACTGACCTGGTTCAACAGGGAGAGCTTGGCCAACCGGGCGGCCCGTATCTGGTCTTCCTGGTCCCGCTTACGAATATCGGCCAGCAGCATGAGGCAGTGATTGGGCCGGTCGGATTCCTCACGGGCGCCATCCCCTTCGTAATAGGCCGTGAAGGGCGAGCACTGGACCTCGACCGGGATGACGTCACCTCCGGTGTGACGCACCTGGAGCTGACGCAACATGCTGGTGTTGCAATGGCCATCGGCCCCACAATGTGTCACGCTCGACGGAGGGATGAACAAGTTCTCCAACGCGACACCCACAAGGTCCCGGTTCTCAAGACCCAGCATGATCCCGGCGCCCTTGCTGGCCACCGCAATTTCGCCAGCGGGATTGATAACCAGCATGGGCGATTCGGCCGCCTCGAAACCGGCGGTGGCGAGGTCAGCCCGACGTCGCAGAAAACCTCGGTGATCCACTTCACATTCCTTTCCCGGCGCGACGGGCCGCGCGGTACAACTTTTCGTACCGGGCCGCGGACCGTCCCCAGCTGAAATCACATTCCATCCCCCGAACCTGGACTTCACGCCACACCTTGCGGTCCTCCCACAAAACCTCCGCCCGGCGCAGGGCGGCCAAAAGATCCTCGCCACTGGCGTCCTCGAATACGAACCCGTTACCCCGCTTTCGTCCGGCATCGATGATGGTGTCCGCCAATCCGCCCGTCCGACGCACCACCGGCAGGGTTCCGTAACGCAGTGAATACATCTGGGAAAGGCCGCAGGGTTCGAACAGACTGGGCATGAGGAACAGATCGCTGCCCGCGTAGATACGATGGGCCAGGGACTCGTCGAAAGCGCCGACAAAGGCCACCTTGTCCGGGTGGCGGGCGGCTGCTTCGCGGGCCGCCGCTTCGAGTTTTTTGTCTCCGGTTCCAAGAAGAGCGAAGGTGAAACCGTCTTCGGCCAGACGGCCCAGCAGGGGCAACAGCAGATTGAGCCCCTTTTGGTAAACCAACCGTCCGACAAATCCGCACAAGGGCTTGCCGTCCTCCTGCTTCAGACCCAGTTCCTTCAGAAGTTCGTTTCGACAAACATCCTTGCCTGACAGATCTTTCGGCCCGAAAGGCGCCGGCAGGGCCTGGTCCCGGCGGGGATCCCAGGTTTCGTAATCCGCCCCGTTCAGAATCCCGGAATAGGAATCGCCGCGTCCGGCCAGAGCCCCTTCCAGGCCGTAACCGAATTCCGGATCCGTCGTTGTCTCCCCGGCATAGGTCGGACTGACGGTGTTGACGCGGTCGGCCGCCAGAATTCCGGCTTTCAATAGATTGAGCTTGCCGTGGAATTCGAGCAGACCGGGATATGACGCCATCGAACGGGGCAACCCCAGCGTATCCACACCCGCGGTGGGATGGATGTCCTGGTGGGCAAGATTATGTATGGTCAACAGGCTGCCGGCCGGTCCGGGCACCTCGCGACCCGCGTACCAGTGGCTCCGGAACAGGATGGCGGGAACCGCTTCCGCATCATGGGCATGGATCACATCCACCGGCCAGTCCAGCAACCGGGCCAGAAGCAGTGCGGCCTGACCGTGCAGAGCCGCCCTCGCCAGAACGTCAGGAAAGGCCTCGCCGTTCACATCGGAATAGACACCTTCCCTGCCGTACAGGGTCGGGCACTCGACAAGGTAGACCTTGACCTTTGACCGGGGCGATCCGCGCATATGGAAGCGGATGTCGTGCATCTGGTGCCCCACGCGCAGGCTCAGCGGGGGAAGTTTTGCCAGGGGACGGATCTTTTCCCGATCCCGGTCAAGATGCCCGTACAGGGGCATCACCACCCTGACATCGTGTTTACGGGCCGCCAAGGCAGCGGACAGGGCGGTGACCACGTCGGCCAGACCCCCGACCTTGGCGAAGGGCGCCATTTCAGCGCTAACCATCAGAACATTCACGTCAGGATCCTTCCTCGCGGAGGCGCCGCGCCGCTTCTTCCGGAATCACCGAATTGATGGTGAAGCCCGTTCCCACCTCGAAACCCGCCTGGCGGCTCAGGCGGGGCATGATCTCCAGGTGCCAATGAAAATCTTTATTCGGGGAGTATGCCAGATCATCCAGCCTTTTGTCGCCGAAGACCTCACCATTTGTCGGAATCAGGGGGGCGCTGTGAATGACCAGGTTCAGGGAAGGATCACCATGGATGGAAGCCAGACCGCGCAGGGAAAAGGAAAGCACCTCGCACAGGGAAGCCAGATCGTCATCGTCCGCTTCGGTCAGGTAGGCGCGGTGTCCGGACGGCACCAGGAGCATTTCCCAGGGAAAACGACTGGCCCACGGCGCCAAAGACGTCCAGCGGTCGTTACTACAAATCACCCTGTCCCCCGCTTTTTCTTCGGCCGCCACCAGATCACACAGAAGGCACCCGCCGGTCCGAGCCCGGTAGTCCGCGAACCGGACGGCCTTGTCGACAACATAAGACGGCAACTCCGGCGTACCGATGATCTGCATGTGGGGATGGGCCAGCGTCGCGCCGGCTTCGGGACCATGGTTGCAAAAGGGAGAAATGTATTTGTGTCCGGGCCGCCGGGACAGGACCTCCGAGCGATCGCGCAGGACCTTCAGCAGTTCGAGTAATCCGGATTCGCCCAATGAAGCCAGTCCGGCCGCATGATCGGGAGTATAGATGATCACCTCGTGCGACCCGACCCCGGACCGCGACGGGAAGAACTCCGGCGGCAGTTCGGATTCAGGTGCGTCGGACGATGATTCATTTCCCGGGCGCAGGGCGGGATACCTGTTGGGAACCACCCTCATGCGCCAGTCGGTTCCATTGGCGGGAGCGTCGGACGAACGACCGATGGCGAGGATTTCCGGAGTTGTGCTGCTTTCGTGACCGGGACAGAAGGGGCAATGCGTTCCCGGGTCCGGATCCCTCTGCATCAGGCGGAATTCATTGGGCCGGTCACCCCGGCTCGCAGCCATGATCACCCAGCGGCCAGTCAAGGGATCCTGACGAAGCGTCGACATGTTTTTTCGGGTCCTTCCAAAAAAGTGTCGGTCCGATGGAACTTCTACCTGTGTGGATACGTAGAATACACTGTGACGGAGATAATACCAACCGCTACCCCCCCTTTCAGCGGCACCTCCTCCGGCCACGGCGAACATTGATTAGGCGAGGCGAATAAGGAAAACGGGCCCCAAGGCGAAGGGCCCGTTTCCTTTTTTTGTTGGTCCGTCAATAACCGGCCACGGCCCGTCGGGGAAGGTTCCCGGATGATTCCAGCCGCGCCACATACTGCCCCAGAGTCTCGAATTCCCCCAGTTCCAGGATCCTGGCGATCTTGAGCGGCATGGTGGCCTGCCCTCCCTGGCTGCGCAGGCTGGTGCTGGTCGACTGTCCCACTCGGGGCCGGAAATCATCCATTTCCCAGGGGTGCATGTACACCAGGCAGGGAATCCCCTGCCGCCGGGCCCAACCGCGCAGGAGCTTGAAGACGGACCAGGGCAACAGGCGAAGGTAGCCTCCCCCGGAAAACGGGACGTTGGCCCCGAGGAACCGCCAGGTCGGCATGGGAACTTCGATGAAGGGAGTGCCGTCTCCGGCCAGCATGAAGGGTCGGCGAGGTGAATCCGGTTGGCCGTAACGGGGATGATGGATGGGGAAGATCGAGCAATCGTAACGGAACCCGCAATCGCGCAGCACCTCCAGATAATCGTGAACCGAAGGGGTGATGCTGAAACTGGGAGCCCGGTAGCCGGCGACTTCATCCACTCCCGCGGCGGCCAGAGCGGCGAGAGCCCGCTCACAATCGGCGCGGAACTGGTCACGAGTCAGTTTGAAAACCTCAGGATGGGCATAGCTATGGCAGCCGATTTCGTGCCCGCGGCGAGCAATTTCGCGAATCACGTCGGGATGACGTTCAGCAGTCCAGCCCAGAACAAAAAACGTCCCTTTGACCCCGTACCTGTCCAGCAGGTCGAGGCAGATTGTCATACCTTTTTCGACCCGCAGTTCCTGGTCGTCCCAGGTCTCGGGCGGCATATGGTCGAGGTAGTTGTGTCCGTGGAACCACTCCTCGACATCCACGGTGATGATGTCCAGAGGAGGGACGAAAGCAGGCTTCGACATCTGTCACTCCACCGTTCGCGAAGCCCTGGCCAGGCAGGCGAACTGAAGGTATTTCATGTCGGACCACCGACCCAAAGTCAGAAGATTGACCAGACGGAACCCGGCCGACCCCGTCGGATTGATACCGACAGCAGCCTCGACTATGAACCCGCAATCCTCGAGAAGACGGATCATGCTCGACCGGGTGAAAAAGCGCAGATGGGTCCGGTCGAGAATTCCTTCCTCAGTGTAATCCCAGCGTCCGTGGACGGCCAGATCCACGACGTTGAAAAAGTACCGCACGTTGGGAATCGAAGCCACCAGGTGGCCGCCCGGCTTCAGCAGCGGCCGCAGGGACCCCAGAAGAGCGCCGGGATCCGCGACATGCTCGATCACATCGTTCAGCACGATGCAGTCGAAATGACCCGCCGGCAGATCGGACAGCACGGCCGCCACATCTCCCTGCAGAACCCGGTCCAGGACCGCGACTGCCTTGCCGGCCGCGGCTTCATCCATCTCGACACCCCACACCTCGACAGGAGTTCCAGATTCGGCTCGTTTCGTCTTGAGATTGGCGGCAAACGCACCCTCCCCGCATCCCACTTCAAGCAGCATGGAGACCTCGGCGGGAATGATGTCCAGCATCTCGGGCCGCAGGTTGCGGTAATAATCGGATTTTTTGACTTCCATCAGCGGAAATTTCTCCAAAGCATTGAGTCCCCACGGCCGGCACGGTCATATTGTAACCCGACCTGAGTCCCAGGTCCCCAAATTTCCGCCCCCTCCGTGACTTTGGCGGGACCAACAGGCCGTTGGCAGGCCAAGTAACTCCCATACTGGACGACAAGGACCTGGTAGACAACCTGTTGATTCGCGTGTCGACCGGATTTGATAGGGGACGAAACCGGTTGCCCGTTATATTGTTTGTGTTGTGCCGTGGAAATTGTTGCTGGCCCAAAACCAGGCCAAATACTTGACGAATTGCCGAAAACTCCAACCCCGTCCTGGAAAGAGGCTGCATGTCCGATCATTTTTCTTCCGACGGCCGACTGGCCCCCAGCAAACTCGCCCACGGATTGCATACCGCGATGCTGCCAAACGGCCTGAAAGTGATCATCAAGGAGGACCACCGCACTCCGGTGGCTATCTGCAACGTCTGGGTCCGGGTCGGATCCAACCGGGAACCGAACGCAATGCGAGGCTGGTCCCACGGCATCGAGCACATGCTGTTCAAGGGCACCGCACGCCGCAACGAAGGTGATTTCGCCAATGAAGTGGCCGAAGCCGGGGGATCGACCAACGCCGGGACGGGTTACGAAACAACCAACTACCACATCACCACCCCCGCGTCGGCCCTTCCGGTGGCCGTCGACATCCTGGCCGATGCCCTTTTCCATTCGACTTTCGACCCCGCTTCCCTGGACGCGGAACGGCAGGTGCTGGTCCACGAAAACCATATGTATGACGACATTCCGTTCGGCTTCGGCATCACCTGGCGCTGGGGCATGGAATTGACCTTCGACCGCAGTCCCTACCACCATCCCATCGGGGGCAGGGATGAAAACCTGCTGGAACGCGGCCGGGAAGATATCCTGGCCTTCTGGCGATCCGCCTACCGGCCCGACAACATGACCGTGGTGGTTGTGGGTGATGTCGATCCCGCCGAAACCTTCGCCCTGCTCCAGGACAAATTCGCGGATCCGGGCGTCCAGTTTCCGGAGGTCACGGATCCCGCCGTCGGCATCGTGGCGGAACCGCCCACCGAACCGGCCCATTCAGGGCTCCGCCTACAAGTCGAGCGCGGCGACCTGACCAAGGTCTACGCCAAACTTATTTTCCCCGGCCCGGGGGAACGCGAGGGTCTGGATCATGTGCTGAGTGTCGTGAACCGGGTTCTTTCCGACGGCCGCAGTTGCCGCCTGTACCGGCAACTGCACGAGGAGAAAAAACTCGTCGACAACTTCGCTGTCATGACTGAGACCGGTCCTCGCGAAGGAGTGGTCCTGGTGGACATCGAAACCGATGCCGAGCGTCTTGTCGATGCCCTGGCCGAGGTGGCCAGGATCCTGGAAGAACTGAACCGGAATTCCTGCACCGACCTGGAACTGGAGAGGGCCAGAACCAGGGTCTCGAGATCCTTCCTCTTCGGGGCCGAGACAGTCCAGGGCCAGGCCTCGACCATCGGCCATCATGAAGTCATGGACGATTTGCCGGGCGCCTTCCACTTTCCTGACCGGGTGGCCGGGGTCACCAAGGAGGATGTGGCCGCGCTCTGCCAAAGGATATTCCGGTTGGGCAACGTGAATTGCCTGATCTATCTGCCGGAAGACACTGACACGACAGCCCATGACATCCCCACCGATGCCGACACCCTGCAAGCCCTGCTCAAACCTGTATTGAGTGATAAATCGGCTGGTGAAATTCCCACTGCCGCCAAAACCGCCGCTGTTGAAATCACCGCTCCGGCCCTGCCCCGGTTCAAAGGTCAGGCGGCCGAACCCTTCCGGACCGAACAGTTGGCAAACGGGGTGGAAGTCTGTTACCGGATTGACCCGGCCGTTCCTGTCCTGGCCCTGGCCATGACTCTCAAAGGAGGCTCGACAGGGGAAACCTCAGCCAACGCCGGCCTGGCCACACTGACCCAGATGGTGCAGATCAAGGGGACCGGCAATCTGGACGCCGAAACCCTGCACGAACTGCTCGAAGGCGATGGCGCCACCCTTTCCCCCCAAGCCGACCGGGATTACGGCGGGATGGTCCTCAGCGGCCTGGCCGACCGTATGGATCAGGCTCTGGAATTGACCGCGCAACTCATCCACGCGCCATCGTTCCTCGAACCCGAAATCGAGCAGGAACGCCGCCTGGCTCTGGAGCAACTCGCCGCCATTGCCGATTCGCCATTCCAGGCGGCGGCGGTCAAGCTGCGGGAATTGGTCTACCGGGACCATCCCTATGGGCGTCCCCTGGTCGGCACCGAGGCAAGTCTGCCTGGTTTGTGCCGGGATGACCTGGTAAGTCAGCACCGCCGGATCTGGACCGCGGACAACCTCCAGATCATCGCGGCCGGGGCCCTGGAACCGGACCGGTTCCTCGCCAAACTCGAAACCCTGTTGGCCGGGTTGCCGTCGGGGACCAAAACCCCGATGCCCTCACCCGGTCCCACCCAGGTCCCGGATGGGATCGTAGCGGCGCGAATCCAAAAGAAACAAAATCAAAGCGTGGTCCTGGTGGCCTGGCCGGGACCCCACACCCCCGCGGAAAACCGTGTCCCCTTGATGATGCTGAAAGAGGTCCTCAACGGCCAGAGCGGACGTCTTTTTGAAAGCCTGCGCAACCAGAGGTCCCTGTGTTACAACACCGGCACGTTAAACACCGCGGGATTCGGCCAGGGCATGTTCATGGGGTACGTTCTGACCGCTCCGGACACCGAAACGGCAGCACGCGAGGCTTTGGTGCGTGAGCTCGAAGGTCTGGCTGAAGTTTTGGTCCCGGTTGAGGAATTCGAGAGAGCCCGCGCCAAGTTGCTGGGAAACCTGCTCATCGGATCCCAGTCCAACGGCGCCAGGGTGGGACGTTCACTGCGTGATCGCGTCTATGGCCGGGATCCCAACGACCTCGACCTGTTGCTCGAATCCGTGGCTGCGTGTTCCGCCGCCGAGGTCCGTCAGGTTGCCGAGACCCTGATCGATCCGGACAACCGGTTCGAAGTGACTCTGGGTCCGAAAGGTCCGAAATAAAAACGGCCTCCCCCGTACAGGGAAGGCCGATCATATCTATGACAACCTGCTGAATCAGGCGCTGACCTTGTATCGTTCCGGCGTGTCGGACATGTCCACCAGCACGGTACGTTTGCTGAAATTGGCCCGATGGTGGGCACCCTCGGGAACCACATACTGGTCCCCCGCCTGGTAGAGATTGGTTTTGCCTTCGATTTCCATGGTCATTTCACCGGATATCAGCATACCCCGCTGCTGGCAATGGGCATGGTCCGGGAAACTGACGCCTTCTTCGAAGATGAAGAAGACAACCTGCTTTTCATCGTTGTTCAGGCAATAACCGGTGACTCCGGCGACTGGAACTTCAACTTTGGGCAGGGAAATGATTTCGGGAGGTAGGGTTTCCTGGGTACTCTGGGACCTGCTTGCTTCCATATGGGGCGCCCTCCTTGATGGGTTTGCTCGCGCACCTCGGTTTCGGGTCGAACCCGCCGAAACCTTATTAGTGACATATTAACACAACCGCCTTGTTTGGCAAGACAAGGCGCATCCCGCTCAGGGCTAGGCCGGAGCGTAATCCGATCCCAGGTTCAGCCGGCCAGGGCGAACTCGGCAAGGACGGGATAATGGTCCGAAGGCAGGGCGTTTTCCCGGTGTTCCATATCCGAGAAATCGATCCTGCTCACCGAACGCACGGTCAGGCGGGGCCTGAAAAAGACATAATCGATGCGCCGGGGGCCCAGCAATTTGTGACTCATCCGGTCCCGCAGCCCGAGCCCGCGGAAGGTCGCGCCCTCTTCGCAGTCGCCGTCGCAACCTTCGGCCCAGGCATCGAACATGGGTTCCAGATTGCCGGATTCGTCCCCCATCGCCTTGATTTCGGGGGATTGGGCACAGGCGTTGAAGTCGCCGGTCAGGAAAACCGGAATATCGGGGCCCAGCAGGGCCACCTTGTTGCTGATGTATTCCCGCATCTGGCGGGCGCTCTTCTTTCGGTGCCAGCTGTTGATGGCTTCCAGGTGCGTGGTCCCGAACACGAACCGGCGTCCGCTGCCGATCAATTCGAAAGTGTTCCAAGTCACCAGCCGAGGCCTGGTCCCGAGAAGATACTGGGAAGCGGGCACTTCGGGCGTCGGGGAAAGCCAATGCGCGTCGCCCTCGCCCAGGTCATCCACGGGCCGCACCCGGTCGCGCCGGTAGAAAGTCGCGCAATACCAGTTGCTGTCGCTGTGCGCCATCTTCCGGCCCAGATTGCCCTCGCCGATGAATTCGTAGTCCGGCAGCAATTCGGCCAGTTCCAACAACTGTTTGTAGTTGGCTTCCTGGGTGCCGACAACGTCGGGCCGAAGCTCGGCAAAGATCCGGGCGATGTTGCGCTTGCGCAAACGCCAGGGATGACTCCGCCGTTTCTTGGTGGAGGTCAGCAGATTGAATGTCATGACCCGGAGATTTTTGTCGGACACTTTGGCGTACTCCAAATTCTATCTTGGCCGCCGGCCGCTGACTGAACGGCAGGACGGTGTGGGTTCAAGTTCCCTATCAAACGCAGATCCGCGGAAAAAGTTCCTTGGTTTCGTATCGGCCACGGTGGCCCGTCCATTAGCGGGTCCTGGCAAGTTCAATCGAACAGGTCCAGCTGGGGCGGCTCTCCGGGCAATTCGAGGGATTCCAGGACCAGGCGGGTCCACCCCTCTCTCGTTCCTCCGGGCAATTCCAGGCGCGGGATGTCGAATTCGTCGAGCAGCTCATCGATCAACCGGTCGATATCGGCCTGGAAATCCACCGAGGTGTCACGCGTGCCGTCAAAGGCGGGCGGAGCGATGACCGGGACCTTGACCAGCTGGCCGTAGGTCTCCATCCAGTGACGGATGAAAGGTTCCAACTCGGGCCTTCTGCCGGTGGCGTGCACCATGTAGGCGTAATTATCGATGACCGCCCGGTCGCAAACCGTCACATCGAAAGCGTTGGTCAATTCGATTTCGCGGGCCACCTGGGTGTGCAGAATCCAGTTCTGCGCGTCATCGGTGGTTTCCCGATTGATGGGCAGGGGACACCCCCTGGCCACCTCCTTGACCAGATCCACGCTCAGATCCAATCGTTTCAAGGCCGCGGCGAGTTCGAAACATAGAGTCGTTTTGCCGACGCCGTGGGTGCCTATGAACGCGATCTTCATGAGTCAAAAATAGTTATTCATAGTAAAAAAGTCCAATTTACCGGTCCAACCGGCGGATTCCGGTCAAAAGCCGGGTGAAAATTTTCTGATCGAATTGTTGAACCGCCACCTGGATCCGTCTCAAACCGTCCTGGTCGAAAACCACGATATTGCAATGATCTTCCTTAAATTCGTAGGCCTGGTTGAACTCTCCGCTCCAATCCATGAGAACCCAGTCATCCGGTGCATTCGAAAGTTTGCCCTTGATGGTCCCTTTCATGAAGAAAGGAGCTCCCTTGAGATGAGCGTGGGAAATGAATCTCACCCTGAATCTTCTCACTTCTGCCGCCAGGGAATCGGCAAGGACCGGGGACCACTCCTTGGTGTATTCGTTTCCCTTTCTGTCGCCGCTGACCACAATGGCCACCGAATTCCGGTAAGAACCGCTGGTGTGAAGTTTTCCGAACTGGTCCTTGATCCGGAAATCGATCAGGGGTGTCGGTTCGACTTCCGCAAGAACCGGAATGGCCAGCAGCAGGAAGATCAACAGCAATCCGGCTCCACCGGGACGAACGTGCGCATCCCGCCACAAACCGGGGGTCATCTGAAACTGTCCCGGAAAACCACATCTTCCAGGGGCAATTGTCCCGCGCGCCCACGTGCGGACTCAAGCGCCTTTCCGATGGTGACAGCCATGATGATGTCGTGGTCGGCGGGCAGCTTGATGATTTCGGCCACGGCTTCGAAATCGAACCCGATCATGGGGCAGCTGTCGTAACCCATTTCCCTGACGGCCAGCATCATGGTCTGCCCGGCCAAACCGCCCGAACGGAAATTCTCGTCCCGACGCAGGGATTCACTGGACCCGTAGGCGCCCCTGATCATGGGCACAATGGCCGACCGGACCTCCGCGGGAGCCGCCGCCCAGTAGCGATCCGGATCCTGGTCATAGGCATTTCGATCACCGCAAATAACCACCAGAACGGAGCAGTCGCTGAACTGGGCCTGGTCATATCCTTTTTGCCTGATCCGGTTTTTTACTTCCTGATCGGTGACAAGGACAAATCTCCAGTTCTGGATGTTGAAGGAGGTGGGCGTCAATATGACCGTCTCCATCAGGCGTGTGATTTCGTCCTCGGTCATCACGTGATCGGGGTCGAATTTCTTGACCGACCGGCGACCGGCAATGGTGTCAAAGGTTTCCATGATATCTCCAGGTTGGGTGGTTGAGCCCGGTCTGGAAAACCAGGAAACCGGCCAAGTACATCAGAATATCCAGTGGGTCCGCCACCGCGTGAACCCCGACCAGGGGCAGGATCCCTTCGAAAAGAATTCCGAACAGGGCAACCGCCAGCAGTCCGTGGAATCCCGGCAACGTGAAACGACCCGACCCGAGAGCCAGCCGATGGACGGTGAGCACCACGCTCAGCACCAGCGGCAGACAGAGAAGATCGTTCCCGTAACCACGGACCCACCCCGGCGCGCAGCCCTGCGCTTCGGCCAGGCGGATCATTACGAACAATACAACAAGGACCGGCAACAACCCCCGTCCCCAGGGAACAGCTTTCACAGGGAAAGGGCCGTGATCAGGATCGCCGCGCCAGCCAGCACCAGGAGGGTCAGACCCAATCCTCCGCCACACACTTTCTTCATTCCCGTCATCCTTGCACTTTGGTTGACTTGTAGATACCGAAAACGGCCCCCACGGGATCGGTGATCACCGCGAAACGGCCCACCTTCGGAATATCGGTCGGAGGCACCATGACCTTCCCCCCCAGGGCTACGGCTTTGTCATGGCTCCCGTCGACGTCCTCCACTGCAAAATAAACCAGCCAATTGGCGGGGATGGGACCCATTTCCGGTTGGAGGGCCATCATGCCGCCGGCCGGCCGTCCCTTGCCGCATTTGAACAGGGTGTAATCGCCGGAGTCGCCCGTGTTCATGGTTTCGGCTTCCCAGCCAAAAAGGCCGACGTAGAAGGTCGCCGCTTTCCCGATGTCCGGGGTCATCAATTCATTCCAGCACATGGAGCCCGGTTCATCGCGCAGTTCAACGCCGATGTTCGACTTCGGCTCCCAGACGCAGAAGGCCGCGCCGGTAGGATCGGCAATCACCGACATCCGGCCGTAGTCCATGACGTCCATCGGACCCATGACGACCTGTCCTCCAAGTTCGGTAGCCCGGGCAGTGGCCGCATCCGCATCGATAACGGTCACGTATTGGCCCCAGTTGGGCGGCACGTTCTGGGCTTCCTGTTCGGCATTGAGTTTGTATTGGGCAGCCACGACCTTGCCGTTAAGCTGGTACTGGGTGTATATGCCGTACTCCCCCATGTCCTGGTCGTTACGGCTCCAACCGAATAGTCCGGTGTAGAATTTTCCTGAAGCCGCGGGATCGTTGGTGGCCATCTCGGCGTAACAGAACGTCCCGGGTTCGTGGGTCTTGAATTCCGCCATGGTCTTCCTTTCCATTGGTATCAGGATATAGAGTCAGGGTCGTAGAATTTACTCAAAATCCCCGGGGATCGCTTCCACTCTCCGGAAGAAAGCCTGCTCACGTGACCCGGGGCGAGCGTAGGCAACACGGTGGTGCGCGAGTTCACGAGCCCTGTCGACCCTGCCGACGGCCAGATTCCACCAAATTTCTTCATGCCAAAGAATAATCTGCATTTCCGGCGAACTGGACCGCGCGTCGGGTTCAGGGAAAAACGCGGCAGCCAGTTTGAATTGATCAACAGCTTCGGCGTACTTTCCGGACAATGCCAATAATTGCCCACAAGTCGCGTGCTGAAGTGGTTCCCCCGCATGGGTGGAGAGTTGGTCCAGCCAGCCACCAGCGCCGTTTGCCAGGGTGGCCAAAGCCGTGTTCAGCGGTTTGCCGGACAGGGGGTCGATTTCCGAAAGACGGGCCCTGATGGCGTTTTCCAGACGACCGCTCTCGTCTGCGCCACCCGCGCCGGACAACAAACGCTCAAGCCGGGCCTGTACATACTGCCGATGCAGAAGCATGAGGTCAGGGCGTTTGGCACCGGCGCCACGGGAATTCCTCCAGCGCTTTTCCACCGCGGCCATGATATCCCTCTGCCTGTCCTGCAGATTCGACAAATCCACCTCGAAGGAAGCCAACCGACTCCGATCACCGGCCAGGTCGACCAGTTTCCCGTCCCGAACCTGGTAATTCTCCAACCGCCACCAGCAGTTGTAATCCCTCTGCCAGTTTTCGTGCTCCGGCGCAGTGGTCACCGGAAGCACCCGCAACACACGGTAATATTCGTTGTCATAGACCGGGCTGAAACCACGAAGCGCCTCGGGCTGGAAATGCATCTTCACCACATTCATGGACAGGTCGAGATCACCCGTGATCCCGGCCAGGAAGGATGAAGATCCCGGGCCGGTCCGGGTCGAAAGATTGCGATTGACGAAAATGTAATCCGCTTCGTGCTCGCGGGCGAAATCCCACAACACCATTTCGTCGGCGGAGTAGAGGGCCTCGAGATAACGACGGTACCTATGTCTGATTTCCGCATTTTCAAACTGGGAATTCAGGACAACGGGGCGGCCCGTGTAAAGGAGCAGTTGTGGGCTGACCCCTATTTCACCCAGGAACACCGCGGCCGAACCGGGCAACCGCGAACCTGGTCCCGGGGTGTTGGCAGTCACCCAGGAGAACATGCCCGCCCAGGAATCCCACAGGGCCTGGTCCGAAGCCCCCAGGCGCACCTCTTGTCCCTGCTTGACACTGCGGGTAATGCGGATCATGTCGTCGAGATTGCCGTTGAGGTTGAGGACCGGGCTGATCAGCAGAAATCCCGCGACCAAGGGCAGCGCCCGGGATCCCGCTCCCGCGGTCAGGCGCCGCACCAGCCACTCGCCGGCCATCGCCACGGTCACGGCCGCGAACAGAAGAAAAACAATGCCGAGTCGCTCGATCATCAGGTAGGCAGCCAGATAGGCGGGGACCATCATCAGGAATGACCGGTGCGCAACATCGGTGCCTCGTCGCGGGACGGTCCAGAAACACCAGATCAGCACCGGCGCCAGGACTGCCGCATGGAAGCCCAGTTTCGACCAGATCTCTCCCCAGGTGGCGGTGTTGAAAGGCGGTGCCCAGAACACCCTGCTGTCGAAGGGCAACAGACCGGGGTCGTCAGGCAGACGGAAACCGTGGACGACCTTTTGGACAAAGAGCCCGAATACGTGGTTGTAGTCTCCTGAATATCCCCGGTTGAGAAAAACCAGACCGCCGAAGAAAGCCACCAGACCAGTCAGGATCAGGACCCGGACGGGTATTGAACTCCCCCGCCCGTGGCGACGGTGGTCCACAACCGCGGTGATCGTCCAGGCATAAAGGACCGACATGGGCACACTGAGGAAAAAGCCCCGCGCCAAAAGCGATGGTGTCAATCCAGCAGCCAGACCGGCCAAGGTGTAGACCGCGGGCATAAGGATCGTAAAGGGAATCTTCTCATCCGAGGGACCATCTCTTCGACCGGCAAACACCCAACTGACCGCCCCCGCGAGAACGACCACCAGGATCAGGAACTGACTCAGATGCCAGGCGGCCAGCACCGCCACCAGCACCAAGGCAGCCAGGGTAGCCAATCGAACGCTCTCCCGTCGCCAAGCCCAGAAATGGAGCGCCAGAAACACGGCCAGACACAGCAGCGCAAAATCCTCCTTCAGCAGGAGGGAGCCGGTCATCCTGATGAATCCCAGGGTGCAGGTCGCGTAAAAAACCACACCCAGAACAGCCAGGACCCGGCGACAACCCAGGGCCCTGGCCATCGCGTACAAGGGAAAGAAAATCAGGACGTGGATGAGCGGAACAAGGCACAGCAGGAATTCCACGAAAGGGCGAGCCTGGTCTCCGGCCAGGCGGTACAGAAAACCATAGACCGGCTCCATCAGAAGGGCGTACTCGCGCCAGGCGTTCACCCCGTCGGGATGCTGCTGCCATGTATCGTGGGCCAGAATGCCGGGGTCCTGATAGTCATCGACGGCAAACATCAGGGCACAGCGGTAGTGAAACGCCCGCTCGCTCCAGAAATATCCGATGTGGCCCAGCTGGCTGGGCGATCTGGCCGGTGGATCGGTTTGTCCCAGTTCGGGACCCGCAGCCACGATGGGCGTCAGGGGCGGATAACCCAGAACTTCGTACTGCCGATACAGTGCGGTGGCCACACCGTTGATCATCTGCCAGGACAAGACGGCCAGCAACAAGATCGCCGCCAAGGCGATGATTTCGCCGCGTGGACCCGACCACGTGGATCCGGACAACGGTTTTTTCCCAGCGAAGGGAAGGTCCATGTAACTTTTCCCCGGTTGATGCGTCAATGATTCTGGAGTTGGCGCGGACATTCTAGCATCGCCACCGATGTGGTGACATCCCGAATTCGTTCCCGGCCAGTCAAACAGCATATTGAACCATGCGGCCGACAATCCGTTAGTTCTTGACGGATAACCGGTTGATGATGATTTTTTAACAGGTATTTTCCACCCATTTCCCGTTTCCCGGAGGAACGGAATGCCTGTTTTCCGCCGTTTCCGATTCCTCAGGTCACCCCTGGTTATCCTGTTGAGTATCCTCGCCATCCTGGTGGCCGTGTTCTGGTCACATCTGATCAACTGGATGCTGCCCCGTGACAGCCGTCCCGCCAACATCAGTTTTCCCGTCGAAACCGTCACCCCGGCCGGGTTTGAAACAGCCGCGGCCCATCTGGAATCCACCCCTTACGGATCCGCGGGCGAGTTCAAGCACATCGAACGTTTCCGGGAAGCGGGCATCCTTGCCTATGAGGGCCCCGCCACCTGTCTGGGCTGCCACGAAAAAATCACCTATGACGACGGCCGGGGAAACGAGATATCCGAAGACCTCATGACCAACCTAACGGACTCGGCCCACTATCGTTTTTTCACCACCGGCCATCCCAACGTTTACGGTTTCAACGGCAAACTCGCCGATGATTTTGCCATGGGCAAACTGAATCGCCCCTGCCCCAAGCCGGGCTCCTTCGCCATGACCGCCTGGGCCGAACTGGTGGTGACCCAGAACGGTGACACCCTGAGCGAGGGGTGTGGACAGTGTCACATCGGGGGCCAGTATCAGGCGCCACTGGGCGAATTGATGCCCCTGTACCGGACGCAGGGTCGGGAAAAGAACGTCATCGACTGCCTGATCTGCCATGCGGTGCAATACGACATGAACCGCAAACAGGTCGTCACCGACACCAATGGCCGCCACCGATGGGGGCAGGACCGCTCCCTGGTGGCTGCCCTGTCGGTCACGACCCCGACGGCCCAGGCCTGCCTGCGCTGTCATCAGCACAATTTCGGGGGCGATATCTACGTCGATCCGGCCGGCCCGGAATTCATGGAAAACACACGGAATCTCGGACAGGAGCGACCCCGCGTCCGTCACCCCGGTTCCAAAAGGGGCACGCCCTTCTCCCCCAGTTGGGATGTCCATGCCGCCGCGGGACTCTCCTGCCTGGACTGCCATGTCACGCAAGGTCATTTCATGGCCAAGGGCACGCAAACAACCACGATGATGGCCAACGATCTGCCCGACGTGGAAGTGTCCTGTGTGGGGTGTCACGAGGAACCCCATGACAACTCCGACGAGGACGGGCGGATCCTCAATGAACATCTCGCCAGGGTGGCATGCCAGACCTGTCACATTCCCTCGCTGCATCCGGACAACGTCACCCGGCGTGACTTCGGTGAGACGGAGTTCGAACAGGATCCCGGAATCCACATCTACCATGACGTGGTCAAGGAAAACGCCCCCGGCAAGGGCATAGCCTACGTCTGGTGGAACGGTGACACCACCTTCCTGGGCAACCCCATCGGTGACAATCCCAACGGC
>JAGLCY010000089.1 GCA_023270185.1 Candidatus Krumholzibacteriia bacterium
ACGGTCACGTCCAAACCAAATTCACGCAGAGTGGCCACGTACATGTCGAACTGGTCGCAGGCCTTGGTGAAGTCGGGTTTACCGAGATCGGAAGTGGTGATACCGCCGGCAAGATCGGGTCCCGGCCGGCGGCAAAGCGCGCGGGAAAAAGTCTGTGACAAGGCGGTCATCCTCCCGGGTTAATCATCGTCGTCATCATCGTGTTCATGGTCGCTCAGACGTTGCCGGGCCGCCTGTTGCAGGTCAAGAAAAGCCTGGGGAATTTCCACGCCCAGGGCCAGTGATTCACGTTCAGCCATTTCCACCTGGTCTGGCTCCGGTTTCCATTCGCCCCTGACCATGGCCCGCAGCTGCTCACGGTCGAAGCGCCATTGACCGCCGATCCGGGTGCCGGGAATCTCGCCCATCTTCAACATGCGCTGGATGGTGCGCTCGCTGATCTGGAGCATCTCGGCCGCCTGTTGGAGAGTCAGGATTTCAGGATACTTGCTGGACATGACATCCTCCTTTGAATAGCCCTCTCCATTAATATACTCCAAATTTGACGCTTTGTTTCGGAAATTTTCTGTTTTTGACGTATTTTGACGTATTTTTTCAATTGTGCCTCTGAAATTGTGTCCGGCAAGATCGACGTCTTGCGCGATGGTCCAGGCCCGCTGGGATATTAGATATCATTGCGGAAATCGCCCCCCGGGGGGTTGAGCCCCGGTGCCGGCCCCGAGCCAAAATTTCTAAACATTCTTTCCTTGGCAACCAGTGAATCCCTTACCTATCATGAACCTCAACTTTGCTTTTCCTTCTGCTGGCCGTTGGTATCCATATACTCAAGGGTGCCGGTGCCTGTCGGGCGATCAATTCGTCGAGATGGGTTTCAATTCCCCGGATGGAAAATAGATGCGGGAGATTTCATTGAATTTGGCAAGAAGCTTATTTGAGGCATCCATGTTGGCGGTCCTTTTCTCTCTGGTCCTTGCCGTGACGACCGGGTCAGTGATCGCGGGCGAATCCGTCAAAACCCATCCCCACCAGGGCATCCTGCCCCCCTACGAACCGGTGGCCATGGACATCATTCTTGATGAAGAGCAGTTGGAAAAGTTGGCGGACGGCAAACTGGTCCAGATGACCATCGAGGACGAAAAGGCAGGGGGCAGGGGCATCGGCGTGATCGATATCGCCGCGCCGGTCGACACGGTGTGGAGCCGAATCATGGGTTTCGAGCACTATCCCGAGTGGGTCGGTCCTGTCGATTTCTGCGAGGTCTACCATCAGGCCGGCGACACGACCAATACCCATGTGAAGATTTCCGGATTCCTCTACAGTTACGAATATTATCTGACCAACTTTTTCTGGCCCGAACAAAACATGCTGACCTGGACCCTGGACTACAGCCGGGAAAGCGAATTCGACGATTGCGTCGGCGCCTGGTATGTGGAAGCCCACCCCGACAAGGATGGCTGGTCGCGGGCCTGGTTCTCCAGTGATCTGAAATTGAACAGTCCCCTCCCCGGTTTCCTGATGAACTTCATCAAGAAAAAGGGCATCAGGGACGCCACTTCCTGGGTGAAGGAACAGAGTGAAATTGCTGTTCAAAGCCCCGAGGGCGAAACAGAATAGGCCCCTGTTGGACCTCACTATGTTCCCGATTCCTTCAGCCAGAGTGAGAATGCATGCGCTACATCCCGTTGATCCTCTCATGTCTGATCCTGGCCGCCCATCACTCCCGAGGCGGCGAGCCCGGCTTGATGGGGCTGTGGCTCACCCTCCCGGTCGCCCTCTTTTTCAGGCGCCGCTGGATCGACCGGGCCATTCAGTTGATGCTGTTGGCCGGCGCCTTCGAATGGGGGATAACGGTCAAGGCCATCATTGATGTCCGCCAGATGATGGGCCTGCCCTACTTGAGGATGGCGCTGATCCTGGGCGGGGTCACATTGTTCACCGCCCTGTCCGGACTGCTGCTGGAAACCGCCGGGCGCAAAAAGCGTCTGCCCATCGACGACCCCGTGGGTCCGGGCCTGGGAGCGTTTCTGTTCACCGTTTTATTGCTAACCTGCGTCCAGCTTTTCATGCATCCCACGGGACTGTTGGCTGAACGGTTTCTTTTCGCGGCGGGCTGGTGGGAAGCCTTCTGGCTGGCAATCTACGCCGGGTGGCTTTCGGACCGTCTGCAGGATGCCCGGCAGATCCGGAAATTGCGGCCCAGGGTATGGCTTGTCTTTTCGGTGATCTTTTTCACCCAGCTGATTCTCGGCATCGCCGGCCTGGAAAAACTGCTGATGACCGGCAAGCTTCACCTGCCGGTGCCCGCCCTGATCCTCGCGGGCCCCATTTTCCGTGGCGGCGGATTTTTCATGGCCATCCTGTTCACCGCTTCGGTCCTGCTGGTCGGGCCGGCCTGGTGCAGTTGGCTGTGTTACATCGGCGCCTGGGACGACCGTCTGTCCCGCGCCGTCAAACGCCCGGACCGCTTGCCGAAATGGCGCAACCTGATGCGCGTGATCATCCTGGTGGCGATGGTGGGCACGGCGTTCCTGTTGGGCAAGCTGGGTGTCGGCGCGGCGACCGCCGGTTGGCTGGCCGCGGGATTTGGTCTGTTCGGTGTGGGTTTGATGGTGTTCTGGTCGCGCCGCAACGGCAACATGGTCCACTGCACCGCCTACTGTCCGATGGGCTGGCTGGCGACCCGCATGGCCAAGATCTCGCCCTGGCGTATGAAAATTTCGCCGAGCTGCACCGACTGCGGAGCCTGCACACCGGCCTGCCGCTATGACGCCTTGTATCCGGAAGATGTTCTGAACCGGGTGCCCGGCGAAGCCTGCACCTTGTGCGGGGATTGTTTGAGCAACTGCCCCACCAACAGCATTGAATATCGGATGCCGGGGTTGTCGGCCGACCGCGCGCGCATGGTTTTCCTGATCATGGTGACGGCCATGCACGCGGCCTGGATCGGGGTGGCGCGGTTGTAGGGCAGGGTAGGACCTCAGGCAGGTGCCCCCATCTCAGCCATCAAAATATCTTACTTTTGGCGCACCCCCGGGGGGTCTTTTCTGCAATGATATTGGTGATAGGCTGCAGGTCGTTACAGCTTCTTCCCAACAATAAAAAAGGCCCCGAGCATTTGCCCGGGGCCTTTACGCGAACTACAGGGCGCGAATTATTTCACAAGAACCATACGCTTGGTCTCGTTGAACGAACCGGTGCTCATATGGTAGAAGTACACTCCAGCGGCCACCTGCTGCCCACTGTCATTCTTGCCGTTCCAGACAACATCCTGCCGGCCGGCACCCAGAGAGGCGCCGTTCAGCAGGTTCCGAACAAGACGGCCCGAGATGTCGAACACCTGCAGGCGAACTCTTGCCGCTTCAGGCAGTTCGAAGTAGATCGTCGTCATGGGGTTGAACGGGTTGGGCACGTTCTGTTCGAGGCTGTAGCGGCTCGGCGCCACCTCACTCACACCCGACAGCGCGGTCACCATGACCGCGTCGACCATGACCAGGGTGTCCCGGCTGCAGCTGTTGCCGGTAATCAGGGTCACGGTGAAAGTGTCCACCGTGGTGTAGGTGTGACTGGGGTTCTGCACCGTGTCACTCGTCGCGTCACCGAAGTTCCAGCGCCAGAAGGTCGGCGCGCCGGATGAATCATCGGTGAAATCAATCGCCAAGGGCGCCAGGCCAGTCGTTTCGGATTGCGAGAAAGCAGCCGTCACCGGCTCTTCCACGTCTACGTAATTCTCCATCACCTTCGTATTGCTGCCGCCGGGACCGGTGACCGTCAGACT
>JAGLCY010000009.1 GCA_023270185.1 Candidatus Krumholzibacteriia bacterium
CATGCAACCGAAATTGGCGGCCAGGAAGGATGAAACCGTGCCGTCTTCGGCTACCAGGATCACGTAGATCCTCGGGGAAGTGGTGGGAACCATGCCTTCACCGGACTTCTTTTCAACCATGTAGAAGCCGGAAGCCAGGTCGTCGAAGCTGTAGGTACCGTCAGCGCCGGACAGTGTTGTCACGGCTTCCATACCCTCGGCCGAAAGCTCGAGCGTGGCGCCTTCGACGCCCGCTTCACCCTCGTCCATGATTCCGTCGCCGTTTTCGTCATTCCACACCATACCGCCGATGGAACCCATACCGCTGCCGGTGCCGGTGTCCAGGCGAGCCACGAAACCGATGGAGGTGCCTTCGGCGACGCCGAAGTGCGTCTCGCGCAGGAGGCTCTCTTCGCCCGGGGTCCACTGGCCATCATCGTTCTCGAATTCGAAATTGATGGCGGCACCGTTGCCGTTTTCGTTGTTGTCGGGGTTCAGAACCGTGACGCCTTCCGGCAGCAGGCTCAGGAACGTGAGGGTCACGCCCTCTTCAAATGTATTGTCGCCCATATTCTCGACGCTGAGGTCGACGATGAGCATGCTGTTCTCGGCATCGTACCGGACATTCCGTCCGCGGATGGCGAAGGGCCCCTCGATCGGGTCTTCCGGATCGCCGTTCTTGGACGAGATGAACTCGAAATCGACATTGTCATCGACCGTATCGACGTGGAAGACGCCGGTGGTCGATGTCGTGCTGCCAGCGGGAGCCTGCGTAGGCAGGTCCTGGGAACAGCCGGCCAGACCCATACCCAGAATCATCAGGGCCAGGATCACCAACTTAAATACCGGTCCGCCGGGGACGCGGTTCAATTTCTGTGACATATCAAATACTCCTGATTTAATGTTTAACCCATCGGGTGGGTATTTCTACAAGTCCAGAGAATCCCGGTTATTTGGGATCACAGTTGTCTTTTGACACTTCGATCAGGGTGTTAAGGACGATCACACCGGTGATATTACCCTCATCACCGTAGACCACTTCCTGCACAAAGCCCTTGATCCGATCACGATTGCCGTTCCACCAATGCGATTTCTTGCAGGCAACCACCATGGCGTCGTCCATGTCCAGGTCGCGGGTCGCATCAACCCTTACCCGCATTCCGCGCTCGCAATCCCAGGGATCCTTACCGCCCTTATCCTGGCAGTAAACTTTGGTGCCCATGATCTCGATGAAGCCTTCGGAGAAGTTGACGTTGGTCACGGGACCTGCAAGGCGTCCCCAACAGTCGTTCTGGCGACAACCATGATCACCATGTTTGTCGTCTCCGTCATCGTCTCCGTCATCGTCTCCGTCATCGTCACCATCGTCATCATCATCGTCGTCACAGTCATCACAGTCGCCATCGCACCGTTTCACCTTGAACTTTTCGGCATACATACGGTGGGGCTCTGCGCGGTATTGACCCTGAGCGTCCACGTAGTCACCCACACGGACGAAATCATCGACAGGCGGTGCGTCGCCGGTCTTGACACCGAAATTAGCCAGCAGGAAGTCGGAAACCGTACCATCCATCTCGACGAGAATGACAGCCATCTCGGGAGGCGTCGTTCCAACCATTCCGTCCTGAGGCATACGGACCACCGTGTAGTAGCCGGCATCCTGGCCCTCGAAGAGATAGGAACCGTCTTCCGCGGTCACCTCAGTAGCCAAAGGAGTGACGGTCGTGTCCTGGCCGGCATGCAGAGCCATGGTGACTCCACCGACGCCGACTTCGTCGGGATCGATCACGCCGTCTTCGTTTTCATCGTTCCAAACCATGCCGCCGATGGCTCCGCCACCCGGTGTCATGCCCACATCGATGCGAGCCACGAAACCGACCGATACGCCGGAAGCAACGTCGAACTGGACGCTGCGGGACTGGCTCTCCTCGCCAGGGGCCCAGCTGTCGTCGTCATCGTCGAACTCGAAATTCACCAGGGCGCCGACGCCGTTCTGGTCGTTGTCCGAGTTGAGGATGGTCACATCGTCGGGCATGAATTGTACGAAAGTCATGCCGACGGGTTCGGGAAATGAGGACTCCGAGTCGTTGTAGACCGAAAGGTCGACGGTCAGGGCGCCCAGTTCGGAATCGTAGGCCAGGTTGCGACCGCGGACCAGGATGGACCCCTGGTCCGGGTCTTCAAAACCCTTGCCCAATTCCGCGGCAAATTCGAAATCGACCTGGTCCTTGGAAATCTCGCCGCGGATCACGGCGCTGAGTTGCTGGGAGAGGCTTTCGGGATTCGTCGGATCACTCTGATCCGAACATCCGACGACCAGAAAGGCCGCTGCCAGCAAGAAGAGTAAAATTCTCTTGTTAAACATGGACACCTCCTTGGGTGCAGTGGGTTAAATCACCTTGAAATAAGCAGTTGAGTGTGAATTGGTGGTCTATTTGAATGAGGATTGGTCCCCCTCGAGAATACTAAATAAAGGGAATAACATTGTTGACTAAATTTATCCCCTTTCACGGGGGTATTTTACGATACCAAACTGCAATTGTCAATATTCCATGCATGAATTTATTGAGGGCCGGTCATGGTTTGATAATTCTTCGGGATAAATTACTTTCATGAAAGCCGCATGACCCAGGGTCAATAAATGATAAATGATGTTTTATTATGGTGTTAAGGGCTCGAATCTGGTGTAATTCCACACCAGACTCAAGCCCCGAAGTTCGACAATATCATTTAACCAACATCATCTTGCGGGTGGACGAATCCCCTCCCGAGACGAGTTGATAAAAATACATCCCGCTCGGCACCCGCGAACCGGCTTCATCTGTACCGTCCCAGGTCACCACATGATCCCCGGGTCCCCGGGTATCACGAACCAGTGTCCGGATCTTCCGCCCGCTCAGATCGTACACGGCCAACTCGATCGGCCCTTCCTTTTCCACGGTGAAGCTGATGTTCGTGGTCGGATTGAACGGGTTGGGGTGGTTCTGCCCCAGGTGGAACAGCTTGATCGGGGTTTCCCGCGTGACCGGAGCAACGGGATTGTAGGCCGCGATGGCGGCGTCCGCATTGTCCTTCAGATCGTTGAGGTCCTGCCCGTACACCAGGGCGTAAACCACGACACCCTGTCCACCGTTGGCATCCAGGCTCATCACGGACGAAGTAAGCATGGACCAATCGTCATTCACCTTGCCGATGGGATGGCTGAGGGTTCCGGTCAGCAGGTCGAACTTGTCCGCGTCGGTCACGGCGCTGGTGGGATACACGTACAGCGGGTTGTTGACGACCGTCAGGTTCGCCGGGGTCCCGCCTCCCAGGAGAACGATGCCATAGAAGTTGCCCAACGGGGCGTTCAGATAGGTCAGGTTCCGGGTCGCGTCGGTTCCGCCCATGTTCTTGGAGGAATCATCGCCGATGTCGAAGTCGCAGTAGACCCCCGTGTACATGGCGGGAATGGCCGCCGCGCTGTTGTTGGTCAAACGGTACTCCAGGATCACGAAGGTGTTATCCGGCGCGGTACTGAAAGACATGCTGTTCTGTTCCACCATCAAAGGCAGGGGGCTGGCATGACCTCCGTCGGTGAAGACAGCGTGAAAGGTCTCGTCGCTGCCGGTGGCACCCAGGTTCCGCACTCGACCGTTGGGATCCGAATCAGACACGATCCACTCGTAGTTTTCACTGTCCAGGCCGTTGTAATCCCGGTTGCAGATGTAGGCCGCGCTCGTGCCCGCCCAGAATGAGCCCACGAACAGATCACTCAACTCTCCAGTCGGGCCCATGCCCGAACCCTCGCCGCCTCCCTGATCCGTGTAACCGATGATCCCCTGGTCCGTGACCGTCAGGTACACATCACCGATTTCATGGGTGCGATGGTTAGGCAAACCGACGTTCCACTTGATGTCGTAGGTATGTTGGAAATACAGACCCGCGGTCACGGTCAGAAGCATGGTGAACTCGTAACCCTGGGGAGCGCCCGGCGCGACATCCAGACTGAAAGTGCCGGCCAGGTTGTCACCCAGGCCGCCACCCGCGGGAATATTGGTAAAGGTGCCGGTTGCGTCCCCCACCATGACATAGGGGTTGGATTCGACCGCCAAACCGCCGGTCACTCCCTCGGCCGCGACCATGGGACTGACATTCATCAGTTGGAAGGCTATCTCACTGGTTTCTCCCGGATCCAGGACTCCATCCCCATTGGGATCGGGATAGATCTTGGTCCAGGAGATGTCCGGAGCCTGGTTAACCGGGGTGGCAGCCACCACCGTCAGGGCATCCAGCCGTCCCGAACCGAAATCATTGTCCTTGCCCGGGGCGCCCAGATCGATGGCCCACAGTTCCATGAGAGAATCGACCCCTGCCGGAGACAGGGACGGGTTTTTTTCCAGCATGAGAGCCGCGACGCCCGCCGCGTGAGGGCAGGACATCGAAGTGCCGTTCCAGGTGTCACCGCTGTAGCCGCTGGGAATGACCGTGGAATTGATCCCTACGCCGGGAACGGCCACGTCGGGCTTGATCAGACCGGGTCCGGGCAGGTAGGGCCAGTCGTTCCAGGGATCGACATCGCCCCAGTTGGCCGGCCCCCGCGAGGAGGAATTGTAGACCACGTCGGACTTGTAGCCGGTGCCCCCGACAGTGATCACGCCGCTGGTGCTGCTGTGGGGATACCCGTTCGGCAGCCACGGAGGCGGGACCCGGGCGGTCAGGC
>JAGLCY010000090.1 GCA_023270185.1 Candidatus Krumholzibacteriia bacterium
TCGGTAAACGCCACTTCCAGCGGAGCGCAACCGCTGAGCGGCGTGCCCGTGAACGCGGCAACCGGCGCGGCCGGCGTATTGACCACGATCAGATCGGTCTGCACCAGGGTGTCGGGACCGCATTCGCCGGTGGCGATCAGCATCACCGAATAGGTTCCCGCGGTTGTGTACGTGTGACCGGGGTTTTGATCCGTGGCGGTCCCCGCGTCACCGAAGTCCCAGAACCAGGATGTCGGCGAACCGGTCGACAGATCGGTGAAATCGACAGCCAAAGGAGCCACGCCCGTGGTGGCTGATACGCTGAAGTCGGCCGTCACCCCTTCGGTCACGCTGATGTAACCGGCCACCGTCAGTGTGTCGACGCCGCCGGGTCCGGTGGCGATCAACCGCACATCGTAATCACCCGAGGCGGTGAAGATGTGAGTCGGGTTCTGCTCGGTGTCCGTCTGTCCATCGCCGAAGTTCCAATCCCACGAGGTGACATCACCGGTGGTTTCGTCGGTGAACACCACTTCCAACGGGCCACAGCCGCTGAGCGGAGCGCCTGAGAACGCGGCAACCGGCGCGTCCGGCGCGGTAACCACTACCAGGTCGGTCTGCATCAGGGTGTCGGGACCGCATTCACCGGTGGCGATCAGCATCACCGAATAGGTTCCCGCGGTGATGTAGGTATGGCTGGGGTTCTGGACCGTGTCACTCAATTCATCACCGAAGTCCCAGAACCAGGAAGTCGGCAAACCGGTCGACAGATCGGTGAAATCGACAGCCAAAGGAGCCACACCGGTGGTGGCGGACACGCTGAAGTCGGCGGTCACCCCTTCGGTCACGCTGATGTAACCGGCCACCGTCAGTGTGTCGGCGCCGCCGGGTCCGGTGGCGATCAGCCGCACATCGTAATCACCCGAAGCGGTGAAGATGTGGGTGGGGTTCTGCTCGGTGTCCGTCTGACCATCGCCGAAGTTCCAGTCCCACGAGGTGACATCACCAGTGGTTTCGTCGGTGAACACCACTTCCAACGGACCACAGCCGCTGAGCGGCGTGCCTGAGAACGCGGCAACCGGCGCGTCCGGCGCGATAACCACTATCAGGTCGGTCTGCATCAGGGTGTCGGGACCGCATTCACCGGTGGCGATCAGCATCACCGAATAGGTTCCCGCGGTTGTGTACGTGTGGCCGGGATTTTGATCCGTGGCGGTCGCCGCGTCACCGAAGTCCCAGAACCAGGAGGTCGGCGAACCGGTGGACAGATCGGCGAAGTCGACAGCCAAAGGAGCCACACCGGTGGTGGCGGACACGCTGAAGTCGGCGGTCACGCCTTCGGTCACGCTGATGTAACCGGCCACAGCCAGTGTATCTGCGCCGCCGGGTCCGGTGGCGATCAGCCGCACATCGTAATCACCCGAAGCGGTGAAGATGTGGGTCGGGTTCTGCTCGGTGTCCGTCTGTCCATCGCCGAAGTTCCAATCCCACGAAGTGACATCACCGGTGGTTTCGTCGGTGAACACCACTTCCAATGGACCACAGCCGCTGGTCGGCGTGCCCGAGAAGGCCGCCGTGGGCGGTGCCGGGAGGGTAGCCACCACATAGTCGACCTTGGTCAGCGTGTCGGGCGCGCAACCGCCGGTGGCGATCAGCGTCACCGTGTACGTGCCAGGGACAGAATAGATATGAATGGGATACTCGGCGGTGTCGGTAGTGCCGTCACCGAAGTCCCAGATGCGGCCGGTCGTATTGGTCGACGTGTCTAAGAAATTAACGGTCAAAGGGACCGGGCCGGTGGGAGAGGAGGAAGTGAAATCCACGACCGGAGGAATTTCCGCGGTCACGTATCCGAACCGGGTCTTGGTATCGGTTCCCTCCGGGCCGGTGGCGATCAGGGTAACGTCATAACTTCCCGAATTCGCGTAGACGATGGTCGGGTTCTGCAGGGTGCTCGACTGGCCATCGCCGAAGGTCCAGTTCCATCCCGTGACATCGCCGGTGGAAAGGTCGGTGAAATTGACGGTCAAAGGAGCGCAGCCCTCTGTAGGAGTGCCCTCGAAATCGGCCGTCGGAGGCAGGACGACCGTCGCGCCGACAGCCGCCGCGGCATCCACCATACCGTAACCGGTGTAGCGGTCCCAGCCGGAGCCGGACTCGACGTTGACGATGTCGATCGCCGTGTCGGTCAACTGGGCTCGGACCTGGGCCGGGCTCCAGGTAGGATGGACCGACTTGATAAGGGCGGCAACACCCGCCGCGTAGGGCGTGGCGCAGGAGGTGCCGTTGAAGAATCCGCTGTAGTCGCCCGGATCGTACCCGCCTGAACCCTGGATATCGGTCGTGGGCAGGATGGTCGGGGCGATGACATCCACCGAATACCGCGAATCCGGTGTTGTGTAGCCATAATTGGAGCCCCACCAGCGCTCACCGTCGCAGGTATAGCCGTTGGGATCCGGGGTGATACCAGGATTGACCTCATCCGGGTCGCTGCTGCTGCGCTTTCGATCGCCGCAGGGCGAGGCCGCGCCCACACTGATCACGTTGGCGTTGACGGCCGGGTAACTGATTGAGGTGACGTTCTCGTTGCCCGTGGCCGCAAACAGGGTTACCCCCGCATCGTAAGCGTACTGGATGGCGGCGTCGGTTGTCGCGTAGGAGGTAATGTCCGCGCCGAAGCTCATGCTGATCACGTCGGCGTCATTGTCGGCCGCATGGTAAATTGCATCGGTAATGGCGGAAAAATAGAGGGATCCGGCACTATTGGACACCTTCAAGGGCATGATGCTGCACCCGCCGGCGATACCGACGGCGCCCAGACTGTTGTTGGCGATCGCAGCGGCCACCCCTGAACAGGCGGTGCCGTGGCCGGAGCTCGAGCTGTCGTCGTCAGGATCGTCATCGTCGTCTCCGAAATCATAACCGGTCACCTGCAACAGGTCGGGATGGGACGAATCCACGCCCGAATCCAGGATGGCGATCACCACGCTGGAACTGCCGTAACCCTGGCTGGCGCCCCAAGCGGTCTGGGCCTTGGTGTCGAAACCGGCCGTGCCCACCGGCGAGCCGGTGTGTTCCCACGTGCCTCCCCAGTCGAAATCGGGCAACTGTGCGGTGTTGTTGTGGCCCCAGTTGTCGGTGTGCAATGGGTCATTGGGCGTGGTGGCGGGAAAGGCCACCAGATCGGGCAGGGCGGTTTCCAGATTGGGATCCGCGGCCAGACTCGCGACAGCCGCTTCGATATCCGTGCCGACGGCCACGTCGATCCGATACCAGCGATCGGCGCCCAGGCGTTCAGCCGCCGCCTGGTTTTTCAGGGAGCCATGCATTTGCGTCATACGCGAAACATCGAGACCGCTGAGGACCGCGTCGAGCGAGACCAGTCCGGTCCACGCAGCGTCACCGCCGGCGCTCTTGTCCATAGCTTCCCGGATGGTTGCCTTGTTCATGCCCTCGGGCGTGAATTTCACCAACACCCGGTCCGGTGCGTAGGTGGAAACGGTTTCACCCTCTGTGACGAAACCCTTTTGGACCGGAGCGAAGGTCCGGGAATCGCTATCAGCGGCGAAGGAGAAGGAGGCAAAGAGCAGAAACAAGCAAATCAATGCACTGGTCGGGGCGAGGCGTTTCATGTTCTCTCCAATGGTCATGTGCAAATACAAGAGATGTCGGCAAAGCCGTATTATTATACCATTATCGGCATATAAAGGAAATTCTTAAGTTATACAGCGGGGCGAAGTCATTGGGAAATCTCGATTTCCCCCATCTTTTCCTTGACCGAAAACCGCAACACCGGCAGGGGAATCTCTTCATTTTCCACAAGTAAGGCATGGCTGGAAGATTCCAGGCCCTGCACCCGGACACCGTCGGGAACCTCGACTGACATGCCTCCCATGGCCACGTCGAGCAGGATATCGGCATCCCGGGACCAGGGTCCGCGCAGGTCGAGGTCGGCGCCTCCCATCCTGCAGGTCACGTCGAGTGTTCTGGGGCTGGCGTTGCCCAAGCGTCCGGCTTCGAATCCACCCATGGATCCACTGATGGTCAATCTTTCCATGGGCTCCTTAAGGGGTTCGTCAAAGTTGAGACTGAAGCCGCCCTTGTTGTAGCGGAAGTCGGCGTTGGTGATCCAAAGACCTCCCAATTCGGCTTCGAAGCCGCCTTCGCGCACTCGGATCTGGAGTTCGAGGGGCGTATCGGCGGGAAGATAGATATCGATCCTGGGGCTTTTGCCACCATTCATTAACTGGCGAAAGAGAGCCTGCAAACCCGATATGGTGCGGCGGGACCTTACCCCGTACACCCAGCTCGAGTCAGGGTAGCTCTCGAAGTAATCCTCCAGCAGGTAGACTTCGCTGTCGTAAGTGGCCTCGACCCGGACACTCCGTCCCGGCTGGTCGGGATGGATCTCGAACTCGCCCTGGGACAGGTCCAGAACCACGCGCCCGGTGCCGGCCGCAACCTCGGTCACCTTTGCGCCTTTAACTTCTGTCGGCGCCCCGGCGGAATCAGGGGTCAACACTTTGTCCTCGATGTTCACCTTGCCCGATCGGGTAAAGGCGACAAGCGCGGTGCCGCCCACGAACACGATCAGGATCACGATGATCCCCAGACATCCGAAAAGACCCGTTTTGAAACATCCTCGTTTTTCACTCATGTCGGGTCTCGGACTTTCCCTGGCGTGGGTCTGTTGGAGCGGACTTCAAGCCGATATTACGTTCAGCCACTAAAAAGGATACAAAAAACCCCGCCTCCCTCCAGAAGCGGGGTTCCGTCTCACTGTGTGGGCTGGACTACCAGCGGCCACCGCCGCCGCCGCCACCGCCGCCGCCACCGCCACCGCCGTAGCCGCCACGGCCACCGCCGCCGCCGCCACCGCGGGGACGATCCTGAGCCTCATTCACGCGCAGGGCACGACCGCCCATTTCGTAGCCGTCCAGAGCCTGGATGGCGTTCTGCAGCGCTTCGTCGTCCACTTCCACAAAGCCGAAGCCTCGGGGACGACCGGTCTCACGATCGTTGATCAGGGCCACCGAGTGCACTGTTCCATACTCGGCGAACAGGGCGGTGATTTCTTCCTCGGTCGCGGTGAAGGGCAGGTTGCCCACGTAGATCTTCTTCATTTCTCTTCATCTCCAAGTGCCGGATTTCCGGCAAACAAAAGCTCTCAGGATTACCGGCTATTTCCGGCCAATCCCTCGCGCTCCCAAACAATCCGGCGCCAAGGCCGGACTCCATCCCCCGACTGTCGGGGGAAGCAGCTTGATCACCCATCTCCGCAGGAAATCAGTGATCTCGGTGTAAACATTAACATTTTCGGGACAACTTGCCAAATGAATAATTGATTTCGGATTGGGGGTGGAAAGGCCGAGAAATGCCGGTCAGCAGCCTCTCCAACCAATAGAAAGCCCCGGGCACGCCAACTCCCGGGGCCTTCTTATCTACCTGTTCAGCTTATTCCGTTACTTGATCATCGACACCTTTTCCACCTGTGTGATGAGGCCGTCGATATTCAACCGAGCGAAATAGACACCGCTGGACACATGCCTGCCTCCGGTGTCAAAGCCGTACCAGGCGAACTTGTGTGTTCCGGCAGTCAGCGCCTCGTCCACGAGCGTGACCACCATGCGTCCGCGCAAATCGTATATGGTGAGTTCCGCGCGCGCGTCGGCATTCAACACGAAGCTGATCTCGGTCTTCGGGTTGAACGGATTCGGCGCAATAGCGGTAATACGTCCCGGTCCCGGGACGTCCTGGTAATCCACCCCGGACGGGTAGTACACGTACGGCGTGGGTTCCTGCGGAGTGCCGCTTTCCACTTTCAGTTCCCCGAAGCAGACCTGGCCATAGATATCCCACATATCCCAGGGCGCTTCCGTAGAGACGAACTCCACCACTTGCGGGCCGTTCGCCGTGACGGCAAAACTGGTCTTGTACCAGATCTCCGCCGTCAGGGAATTACCGGTGTACGTATAATCCGGTGTGCCTGGACGGGCTGTCCCCGGCGGGTAGATGTAGACGTCGAAGGAGTCCACCGCAATCCCGTCGAGATGATGCATGGTCAGGCACTTGGCTTCTTCGGCGCAATAACCGAAGTCCATCTCGATCGTCGCCCAGGTGTCATTGTCCTCGGGCGCATAGATGGGACGGCACTGTTCAGCGCCCCCGTAACTGCCGCCCGAAGTGGCCGGTTCTATGGGGCCCCAGCCGGCCATGGTGTGGCCGGACTCCGAACCCTCATCACCGATGATCACGGCGTCCATCACCGGCAGGTAATCCTTGACCATGATCATGCTGAAGCACATCTGGCCGTAGGTCGCCCAACCTGACCATTGTGGTTCGGTCGAAACGAACTTGACGGTCTGCGGACCGACCGCATCGACCAGCACGCTGGAGGTCAACCATACCTCGGTGGCCAACCCGTCACCCGGGTAGGTGAAGATCAGCTGTTCCGATCCGGGATCACCGGTCGGATACATATACACCTCGAAGACATCATTCGTGGCGCCGTCCAGATGTTCCATCACCAGGCACTTCAGCCCTTCACAACAGCCGAAATCGAAATCGATCGTCGCCCAATCGTCTCCATCCTCGATGGCATAGACGGGCCGGCAGTTGTCAATTCCGCCATACGTTCCACCGGATGTTTCCGGTTCGATCGGACCCCAGCCGACCATGTTGAAGCCGGCCTCCGAAGCCGGGTCGCCGATATCCACCATCGCTTTCAACGGCGAGCATTCATCGACCCTGATGATGTCGAAGCACATCTGGCCGTAGATATCCCAGCTGGCCCATTTAGGGGCTGTCGATACGAAGGTCAATGTCTGCATTCCGGATCCGCCGACCAGGACGCTGGTCTGCAACCAGATTTCGCTGCTCTGATCATCACCGGGGTAGCTGTACACCAGTTGCTTCGCCTGCACCTGTCCTACTGGATGAACGTAAAGATCGAAGGAATCGAGTCCGATCCCTTCGAGGTGGTGCATGGTGAGGCATTTGGACATCGTAATGTCGTCCCCGAAATCGAGATCGACGGTCGCCCAGACACTTTTGTCCTCCAGGGCGTAGACGGGACGGCAGTTGTCGATCCCACCGTAACCACCGCCGGAAGTCGCCGGTTCGATCGGACCCCATCCCGCCAGGGAATGGGTCGCTTCGGAATCCGGATCACCAATGTCCACCAGGTCCAGCATGTTGCAGCCGGCCGGACATTCCTCGACCTTCAGGATGTCGAAGCACATCTGGCCGTAGATGTCCCAGCTGGCCCATTTAGGGGCCGTCGAAACGAGTTTGACCGTCTTGACGCCGGTGAAACACATGTCGAGCTCGAGCTGGTACCATTGCTCCGTGGTCAGATCGTCACCCGCGTAGGTATGGACAAGGATGTTGTCGACGTAGACTTCGAAGGTATCCTGGGTGTGCCCATCCAGGTGATGGATGGTGAAGGTCTTGCAGACCGTGGGATCATCGCCGAAGTCCAGGTCGATGGTCGCCCAGTCGTCCCCATCCTCGGGAGCATAGACGGGCCGACAATTGTCGATTCCGCCATAACCCCCACCGGAAGTCGCCGGCTCGATCGGCCCCCATCCCACCATGGCGTGGCCCGCCTCGGAAGTGGGATCGCCGATGTCCACGTAATCGAGAGTTACGCAGTCCGCTCCCGCGGATGTCGTGATGAAAATAGGCAGCGCGAAGAAGAAAAGTACGGCTAGGATCACTCTCGTTCTCATTGTTGTCCCCCCTTGACAGAACTTCTCATTCTGGCCTCACGACAGCCGAAGTTCCCCAAACCGCATGGGACGGCTCTCGTGGGCGACTAGACAATTATCAAATCGATGGCGACATGCTCAGGAATGTACTGGCTTGAAAAAATACAGGGCGAGATTAAAAAAGCGATGCTACCAGTAAAACCTGGTTGACCTTGCGGCACATCTGTTTAGCAGGATGTCAAATTTGAAGTGATGGCCTCAAGGAAATGAAATTTGACGATGGCCCCCCTTCCGTCCCTGTGGTGAGTGGTAAAATAATAATCCCACTCAAACTACAGTTCCCAACCAATGCTAATATTAACAAATTGGCAGACACATTGCAATCGATAAGTTTATCTCGATGAATGAATAATTATTGAGATCGCAGTTGGAAAACATCGACATATTATGTTGTTCGCGGTCAATTTTGCGGAAAAACTGCATTTTTATCACCACCTAATCCATTGACATTTTTTTGTTATTAGGATAAAATAGATGAACTCGCCCGGAAAGAATCCAATTCGCCCAAAAAACCAGTGAAAAAGGAGGGAATGTGGCATTTGGCACATGTTTTTGGGGTTGATCCGTGCCGACCTTCCCGGACGGCGTGGAATCGGGTAAAATCAAAAGGGGGGAATCCAATGAGATTCTACAAATTAAGTTGTTTCGTTTTTTCATTCGTGCTCGTACTCGGCGGAACGGCCATGGCTGTGGACTCTGTCGACATCGGCCTTGTTTCTTCCGAGACCGGCCACAACCTGGTCAGTTGGGGACCGGTCGAGCCATCAACTCATGGGGGCAGCTTCGGCGGGATCGACCATTGCCGCGCCATCTGGACCAACTTTGACACACCCATTCCCGCCAGCAACGACGCCTATATCGATATGTCCTTTGCCGGCGGGCCCGAATTGGTCTCCTTCAAACATCTCGATGGGCCGGCTGACGACAGCTTCGAGGTCTGGATGGGAGGTAACGTTGTTTTCACATACCTTGATATCGGATTATCGGGCGAAAGATGGTACGTTTCTGGATTCAATTACACTCCGCCCAGCGCCGGTGTTTATACCGTGAGGTTCGAGGCGACAGGCCAAGCATGGAGTAGCTGGGGGACCTATGGTCAGGTCTGCATTGCGGGAATCTGGGTCGGTCCCGGTGGTCCCGTTGCTTCCGAAATGAGCAGTTGGGGCAATGTGAAGTCCCTGTTCCGTTAACATATCAGGAATATTCAAGAGCAAGGGACCCGGCTTTGCCGGGTCCCTGCTTCCTTTTGATCCTCAGACCAAAGCTATTTTATCAGGGTCATTTTCAACGTTTGGCTGAAAGCGCCCGCCTTCAAGCGGCAGAAATAGATCCCCGAGGCCATCCTCTCGCCCGCATCGTTTTGACCCGTCCAGGTCACGGTATGCCGCCCCGCGAGCAGCTGCTCGTTCTTTAGCGTGGCGACACGACGACCGTTCACGGCGTAGATCGCCAGTTCCACCCGCTGCGGTTCGGGCAGATCGAAACTGATCTCCGTCGCTGGATTGAAGGGGTTGGGATAGTTGCCGGACAGGTGATAGGCCAGCGGAATATCGTCAATGTTCGCGGTGCCTTCGAAAGTGAATTCGATCGGGGCGTTTGCGGTGTTGCGGGCCGAGATCTCCACGCCGCCCAGGTTGTGGGTTCCGTCCAGATGGACACGCAGCAACTCGCCCCGACCTTCCAGGGACACGCCTGTCCCCAGCAGGGCCAGGGAAACGTCGAGTCCGTTATGACCCACGTTGCGCAGGAAATACTGCTCGGCCTGCGCGACGATCAGTTCGCCGGCGACGACCGTCCGCACCGCGCCCGCGGGCAGCGACAGTCGAAGGTTGATGCCCTGCAAACCCGAACAGGGTTCCAGCAGGATCAGGGACCAGATGTCTTGCTCAATCCTGTCCCAGGTGAACCTGGCGATCGCGCCGCCCTCGTCCAACCGGTCCTTGGCGACAGCCGTGTTGAAGTTCAAGGCGAAGATCATCAGATCCTCGAAGTCGATGAGGTCGTCGGTTCCGGGAATGCCCTCGCTGGTCATGTCGTCGGTGGGCCCCACGTCACAGAATGGATCGTATGCGGAGTCGCCGCCAGTGGTGCCGTAGCACAGGGCCAGACGATTGATATCGGGATGGATCGTGACCCGGCCATCTTCCGGCGTGGTGCCGTTCAGACTGGTCAGGTCACCGAGCAGATAACTGGTCGACCTGGTGAAGACGTCTGGCCGCGCACTGTGGTTGCCCGCTTCATCGCGGGCAAAAAGCACATAGTAGTAGACGCCGCGCCGCAGGCCGTCGGGCGCATTGGGAAAATCGATGAACGAACTTTGGGTCGCCGGAACGGTGTGCACATGGTACCACCCTTCGCCCGGCGCCATGTCGGGATAATCCAGGGGCCAGGTCGGCTCCAGGTCCGGTGGTGACACATGGTCGTCGTATTCCGGGTAGGCGGAAAGAGACGTGTCAGGTGAACCGACATACCACATCCCGCGCCAGATCTCCAGGTCATCGGTCGCGTCGCCCGCGTAGGTCCAGAACAAGTTGACCTTGTTGTGCCCGCGCAGGGAATTGATGCCGGTTACCGGAGGCGGTGAGATGCAGTCGACCGTGATCGTGGTCTCGTTGCCACCGACAGCCGGCGGCGGACCGCCGGGCACCAGCCCGACACCCACGTGTTCGACGATCACATGACCGACACCGTCGCCCACACCGTGAAAGTCGATGGAGAACAGATCCTTGTCGGTGGGGATACCATCGGGCAACGCGGCGTCACCGAGAATGGCATAGTCGATGGTCCAGTCGTTGGCCGCCGCGGCGCCGGGGGACGGGTAGACTCTCCAGTAGTAATCGCCTATGGACAACTCTTCCGGCAGGGCGTTCACGGTGATGTCTCCGGAGTCGAAGGCGAGCACTCCTTCACCTTCGGGACAAAGAACCCGGACCGTGTAGCCGCGGATCGGCCCGTCGTCGTAGTCGAGGTTAAAATGGAAGTCAACCCGCTTTGCCTGACCGCAGGCGATGGCTTCGGCATCGACCGGCACAGGTGTGACCTGGGTGCCGATATAGATCTTGTCGATGGCCACCTGGCCGTACGGGTTGAAGTATGATCCCTCAGGGGCCATTGCCTCGAACCTGACAGTGTGAACACCGGTGTAGCCGGTCACGTCGACGGAAGCCCAGTACCAGGTTTCGGTACCCGGCGGGGCGGTGATGGACAGGACCACCGCGCCGTCAATGGAGAGATCGAAGGAATCGTCGCTGCCGCCGTCGAGATAGCGGAACGCCAGGGACTTGGTCTTCGTATCCGAGATACCGAAATCCAGTTCAAGACTCGCCCAGGCTTCCACGGGGTCATCCTCTACCGGTGACCAGATTGTGCGGCATTTGCCGGGAGGCGACTCGGTACCGATACCACCCCAGTTCCCATCATGGGTGTCCGGTTCGATGGGCCCCCAGCCGGTGAGCGCGTGACCCGCCTCCGAGGCCGGGTTGCCGATATCCACGTAGTCGTGGGCGTCGGGCAACGTGGCCCACGACGTGTCGAATTGCAACTGGTCGAACGCCATGACGCTGGCCCAGTTACCGCTGCCATCACCCGAATGATGAAAGGATTCTTCGGTCAGGATGAACTGGCAATTGTACGAACCGGTGGCCATGACGGCTTCACTGTAGCAAGGGCGTCCTGATTCCTGCTGGCCGTAGACCCCCACGTCGGTGGGTCCGACATCGGTGGTGTAGGCGGGATCACTCGCCGAACCCGTCACTGTCCGCCACTGTAAAGGAGCGTCACAAATGCCCGGAGTACCCTGGGTGTCAAGGGCCAGCACGTGCAGACTGCTGTCGAGGGCGAAGTCGAATTCGGCGCCTCCGGCGCTGTCGGTGATGAAGAAGTCGAAGACCAGGTATCCAATGTAGATGTAGGCAGGGTCATCGCGATGGGCGAGGTAGTCCGCATCGGAACTGTTGCCGGGACTGGGCTGGACGCGCCACCAGCGGCCAAGGAATCCGATGTTCTCGTTGGCGGTATCGTCACCGTCATCACCCCACGTACCCGATGGTTTGCCCTCCAGCTTCACCTGGTAGGCGAAATTGGGCTTGAGGTTCACGGCGGAAAGATGCCCGGCGAGAGTTATGGGATCACCGCCGGCGCCGTAGGTCAGCGTGACCGTGGCTTCGTCATAGGTATAGGTGGAACTGTAGGCGATGTCGTAGACATTCGACGCCACGTCCCACCAGCGAAGGTTTGCCTCGCTGACGCCTTCCATCGCCGTCAGCTGCGCCTCGGCGGCGCGGCTGGTCGCGGTTCCCACCGTGAGCATCAGGAACAGGAAAACCAGAAACAACGGCCACGATTTCGCCCATCTATCATGATATCGCACAACAGTCCCCCTTGAGATCCCCAAACGTTATTTCAGTAGCGTCATCTTGCATGTCTTCGTGTACGCGCCCGCTTTCAGGCGATAGAAATAGGTTCCCGAGGCAACGATTCCCCCGTTTTCGTCGCGACCTTTCCAGATCACGGTGTGGCGGCCGACGGACAGGACTCCGTCCACCAATTTGACCACCCGCCGCCCGTCCAGACCGAACACCGAGAGCTCGACGGTTTCCGACTTCGGCAGTTCGAAATCTATCCGGGTGGATGGGTTGAAGGGATTCGGATAGTTGGGGAACGCCCGGTGCATGACCGGCATCTCCGGATTCGCGGAAGCGGTTTCGACCTCGCTGGGAATAACCGTGTTGCGCGAATTGCGCGCTTCGACGGTCACCTTCGCCGGAACGTGTCCGCCTGCCACCGTTACGCGCAACAATTCACCGTTCCCTGAGATCCGAGCCCCGTCGCTCAACAGAGCCAGACCCGCGTCCAGTCCGTTGCGGTCGATGTTGCGCAGGAAGACCGGACAGTCCTGCCCTGCCAGCATTTTCCCGGCCGAGAGCGAGAGAACGGCGCCGGATGGCAGACCGGCCTGAAGATTCAGCCCTTTCAGATCCGCACAATGTTCGACAAGACTCAGCGACCAGGTGCCGTTTCCGACTTCGGTCCAGAGGAACCTTGCGAACACGTCGATATCCACCGGAGTCTTGTTAAGCTCCGTGTCGAAGTTGAGAGCGTAGATCATCAGGTCATCAAATTCGATTTGGTCGTCCGGCAGTGGAATACCTGTGCCACTGTAATTGTCGGTTGGTCCCACATCGCATTCGCTATTCCAACCCGCGTCGGTGTCGGTGGTGCCGTAACAAAGCGAAAGCCCGCCGGTGATATCAGGACCCACCGTGATTTTGCCGTCACCGTCAATGTCGCCCAGCAGGTAGCTGGTGGCCCAAACGTTGGCGACAGGCCTGGGTCCGTAGAACCCTTCAGTGTCCAGAGCGAAGACTTCGTAGTAGTAGATCCCCCGCGGCAGGCCGCCCACGCCGTCCACATCCGTGAAGATCTCATTACCCGGCTGGACCGTCCCCGCCAATTCCCATTGTGGGCTCGCGAAGGCGCCGGCCCGGCTGACCGGGCGCGTAGGGATGACGTCGCTGGCAAGACCGCTGTACTCCGGATAGGCCGAGGCGCCGTCCAGGTCATCGTCGTACCAGAGGCCGCGCCAGACTTCCAGTAGGGCAAGGTCGAGATCGGGTGGATCCTGCCAGGTGACGACGATCTTTAAATTACCCGGCTCGACGGCCAGGGCCGTGACCGGGGTGGGGCCGTTGGTTGAATATGTGATCGCGGCATTGGTCGCGAGTACCAGACCCATCGCATCCCGGTATTGGGCGTACACGGTGCGGGCGCCGTCATCACCTGAGGCCAGAGTCCAGAAATACACTTCCGCGTAGTCCACCCAGCCGTCTTCGGAACCGGACCAGCCGTCCGGATCATTGGCGAAGCGCATTTGCAAGAGGGTCGCGTCGGTCACGGCGTTGTTCAGGTTGACATCGAGATCGTTGGTGGCCGTGGCGCCGCCGTTGATCTGAAAACCGCCCGTCGGTGCCGCGCAGTCGACAATGATTGTCGCGTTGACAGAGTTCAGGACCGGTTCCGGCACCAGAAGGATGGGAACAACCGCCACACTCTCGATGATCACCTGGCCCGCGCCGTTGGCGGCGCCCTGGAAATCGATCGTGAACAGATCCGAGTCCGAGGGAATACCGAAGGGCAGGGCCGAGACGTCGGTGATCGAGTACGTGATCGTCCAGTCGTTCGCTGTGGTTTGGGTGACCGATGAGGTAAAATTGTCGGGTCCAATCAAGTCGTGGACGGTCACGTGGTTGATGTTGAACGAAAGGCCGTCGCTGGAGCGAACCCGCATGGTGTAGCCCCGGATGTACTCACAGCCCTGGGTGAAGTGGAAATTGACGGCCTTGCTTCCGCCGCACGCGATGGGATTTGCATCCACGGGCAGGGCCTCGAAGAGTGCTTCGGCTCCGCAGATGCTGATGATGTCTATGGCCACCTGGCCGTACGGGGTCCAGAGGGTACCAGCGGGCTTTGTCGCCTCGATGCGCAGGGTGTGATAGTCGTCGTAACCCGACACGTCAAAACTATACCAGTGCCAGTTCTCGCCCAAATCGCCGGTTGCAATCGAACCGATAAAGACACTGTCAATGTAATAGCTCTGGTCGTCGAGGCTGGTGCCATCCAGGTAACGCACCCAGAGGGTTTTGGTCCCTCCGACCGGACCGAAGTCCAGATCGATGTCGGCCCACGGTTCATGGGGCAGGTCGAACTCGGTCGGAGACCAGACGGGGCGACAGGAACCCGGTGCGATCCCTCCGTAGCCGCCACCAATGGTGCCCGGCGCCGTCGGTCCCCAGCCAACCATGTTGTGGGGCGCCTCACCCATAACCGTCTGGTTCTCGGATGCCAGGGTACCGATGTCAATATAGTCGGGATTGCCCACCGGGTCGGGTACCGCCCCAGATATCAACGTGCTGGACGCGTCGGGGGAGTTGGGCGCCACTTCCTCGTTGCCCGCCTTGTCCGTGGCCATCGTGTAGAAGTCATAGTCCCCATCTCCGGGAATGATGAAGTTGATGGGACTGGAACTGAAGGTTCCGCCGTACCGCGCATAGGACCCTAGGTCCACGCGGTAGTAGAGCTCGACAAAATCGACTTCGCCTATCGCGTCATGCGTCATGAAAGGAATGCTCAGACTGCTGCCGGTGTAGGCCGAAGGCAACAACCCCACGGACGAAATCGGGGCGGTGTCGTCCTGAGTGGAGGAAACGGTGGACGACCAGGCGGAATCGGTCTTGGTCCCATTGCTCGCCTTCACGTGGTAATAATATGTCTGACCGTTGAGCAGGCCGACGAAAGTATGGAAAAGGCCCCCGGTCGGACCCACCTGGACCAGGGCCGTGGAGAAATCGGACGAGGTGGAGCTTTCCACGTAATACTGCGTGGCTTCGCTCACGCTATTCCAGTTGATCATGTTTTCGGAACCCGGGGTGAAGGCCGGTTCGGAGATAATGGCGGGCGGAAACAGTCCCGCGCCGATGTTGAACTCGATATCGTTGTTGACCATCGCCGGCGCCCAGCCGCCGTCCGAGGTATGGAAGCTCTCCTCGGTCAGCAGGATGCGGCAATTGTAGGCCGCCTGGGGCAGGACCGTCAGACCATTGCAAAGCCGCTGAATCTGCGGGTAGACACCCACTCCGGTCGGCCCAACGTCCGTGTCGTAGGCAGGATCGGTAGCCAAGCCCGAGACGGTGGTGGTCTTCATCGGCTTGTCGCAGGACCCCGGAGACCCCTGCCAATCCCAGAACAGGACGTGGTAGCTGCTGTCCAGGGCGAAGTCCAACTCGGCGTTGCCGTCCGGGTCGGTCAGGAAGAAGTCGAAAAGCAGGTAGGCCTCGAAGATGTAGGCGGAATCGTTCTTGTGGGCTTCGTAATAAGTATCGTCGCGGTTGCCCGTGCCGGGCGCCACTTCCCACCAGCGTCCCGCGTATCCGATGCGCTCGTTGGTGGCGTCGTCCCCCTCGGTCCCCCAGGATCCTGTCGGCTTGCCCACGAGCTTGAGTTGGTAGGCGAAGTTCGGCTTGAGGTTGACCGCCGAGAGATGCCCGGTGAAGGTTGGCTCACCCGTCTCGTAGGTCACCGTGACAACGACGTCATAATCATCATAGGAGTATGCGTCGACGTAGGTCTGGGCGTAACTGTTCTGGTCAAGATCGGCCCATCTGTAGACAAAGGACGACGGGGATGTCACTGGCCCGGATTTCACGAGTGTCGCGACCGAGCTCTTATCCCCGGACGCCCCGGTCGCGAATCCCGGGAAAGTGACGATCAGGAACAGAGCCAAACTCAGGGATGCCGGAATAGACAAGCGTTGCACGACAGTCTCCTCTGATGTTTCAGGGCCCCCAATCGGGCCGTTTTCGGTTTACTTCAGCAGGATTCCCTTCCTGGTGGTTTGTCGATCCCCTTGGCCGAAGATACGGAACAGGTATGCTCCGCCAGGTGCGGCGCGCCCCGCCCTGTCGGTGCCATCCCATTGCACGACACCCGGCTCCGGGCCGAGTACTCCTTTCCAGAGCGTGGCCAGACGCCGACCGCTCAGGTCGAAGACCTCGACGGTGACGCTCTCGTCAGGCTGACCGCCGAAGCTGATCGTCGTGCGGGGATTGAATGGATTGGGCGCAAGGGCAAGGGTGAGTCGCGGCGCGGATGGCGTATTGACGGAGGACACGATGCCGACCAGGATCGTTGTTTCCGAGAGTGAGACACCCTCGATGATTTCTGCCATGGAATCGTAGAGGACAAGACTGTCCACTTGTACGGGACAGATTCCGTCCGCCAGCCCCTCGAAATCCCAGCGGTAAAGCTCGCCGGGACCTGTCGTGAAACAATCCGGGCCCATGGTGACTGAACCACCGTACCACGCGCCGGGCACGGCCTCTTCAAAGAATGGAAAGAGCGAACAGCCCGAATCATCGAAGAGCTGTCCGGGATGACCACCCGTACTCGTGACAATCGACGCGTCGTAACTGAGCCACAGCTCGATGGTCCTGACTTCGATCGCATCGTCCAGTATCACCGACAAGCTACCTGTCTCTCCCACTTCAATGTGCTGATCGGCGGGGAAAAAGCGAAGTTCAACCTGCGATGCTGCGGGCATTGCGGCGATCATCGTTATAACAACCACCGCGATGGCGAGATATCTCGATCCCTTCATGTCTGTCCCTCCGGTCCTCGTTGGGGCCGGCGTTGCCGCCGGCCCCAATCACATGTCGAACATCACTTCAACAAGGTCATCTTCTGGATCCGGCTGAAGTCGCCGGCCTGGATGCGGTAGAAGTAGATGCCCGAGGCAACCAGTCCACCCTGATCATCCCGTCCCGTCCAGGTCACCGTGTAGCGGCCCGCGGGCATGGTCTCGTTCTTCAGGGTCGCGATCCGGCGACCGTCGATGGAGAAGACCGCAAGTTTGACGTGCTGCGATTCGGGCAGCGCGAAATCGATCTTCGTCGAGGGGTTGAAGGGGTTGGGGTAATTGGCCGAGAGCATGTACCTGGTAGGCATGTC
>JAGLCY010000091.1 GCA_023270185.1 Candidatus Krumholzibacteriia bacterium
ATCCGGGACATCTTCAAGGAAGACACGGCGCGCCTCGTCATCGACGACAAGGAAGACTACGACCGTCTGTGCACCTACGTGAAGAATTTCGCTCCCGAGCTGAAAAACAGGATCGAATACTACAAGGGTGATTTGCCGATCTTCGACCAGTTCGAAATCGAACCTGAAATCAAGCGCACGCTGGACAAGCGCGTCTGGATGAAAAAGGGCGGCTATCTGATCATCGAGCCGACCGAGGCCCTGGTGTCCATCGATGTCAACACGGGCCGCTTCACCGGCCGGCACAATCAGGAAGAAACCATTCTGCAGACCAATATGCTGGCCGCTCGCGAAGTCGCGCGCCAACTGCGCCTGCGTGATTTCGGCGGTATCATCGTCATCGACTTCATCGACATGGAAAATGAAGGCAACAAAAAACGGGTGTTCAACGAGTTGCGCCATCATTTGAAGCGCGACCGCGCCCGCCACAAGGTCTTCCAGGTAAGTGGCCTGGGCCTGGTGGAGATGAGCCGCCAGCGTGTCAGGCCCTCCTTGCTGTCCCAGCTCTCGGACGATTGCCCCTACTGCACGGGCACCGGCAAGGTGCTGTCCATGGAGACGATGAGCAACCGCATCGAGCGGCTTGTGCATCGGATCGCCATCGTCACCCGGGAAAAGCGCCTTCAGATCCAGGCCAACCCCGTGTTGGCCCTGTACCTGCTGGAGTCGCGTCCCGAGCAGTTCCGCGAACTGTGCAAAACATTCGACCTGGAACTCAATGTGCTGGATGATCCCACTCTGCACGTGGAGGAATTCCGGATCATCTCTCTCGGCTCCGGTGTGGATCTGATTGCCGAGTTCGAGAAGAAAGCGCGCAGCGGCGGGCGTCGGTAGTCGACGGGCCCATACAAAAAGGGCCGGGAATGTCCTCAGGGCTTTGCCCCTGCGGATTATCCCGGCCCTTTTTGTATGGGCCCGCCGACTACCGACCACCTCGGTTTTACAGTCAATCCCGGAAGTAGGAGCCAGATATCAAGACGGGGGGGTAAGGTCGATACGGTGCCGTAACTGGAGGCGGGCTCGGAGGGCGAAGTTTTCGGCGAGGGCGCGGTTTTTGGCGCGGTTGCCGGGGGCCAGGCGGCGCAACAGGGACTTCAGGGAGTATTCGGCCAGCTGGGCCAGGCGGAAATCCCATACCGAGCGTTTGCCGTAGTGCTTGGCCACGAATAAGCGGTAGCTTTTCTGGAATTGTTCGATGCTGAAGCGGCTGGCCTTGGCGGCGGCCTTGCCCTCGAGATGAGTGATCTCGGTTTCGGCGCAGTACCAGATGTCCAGGCCGGCATGGTGGGCCCGGTAGCACCAGTCGGTTTCCTCGAAGTACATGAAGAAGCGGTCGTCCAGGTTCCCTACCCTGTTGAAGGCCGATCGCGGCATCAGGAAACAGGCGCCCATCACGTATTCGACCCGTCGCGAGGCTTCATGCCGTTCGGGGATGAAAACGATTCGCTGTGACAGGGATCCCCGCAGCCAGATCCGGCGAGGGTCGAAAAAGCCGAGCCAGTGGAAACGGGCGCGAGGGAAATATCCACCTGAAATGGTGGGGCGGCTGTCACCGCCGACCAGGCGCGGGCCCACGGCGCCGACGTTTTCCTTGCCGTTCATGAAACGGAACATGCGCACCAGGGATACGGGCGGACAGACCGTGTCGGGATTCAGCAGCAGGATGGCGTTGCCTCGGGATCGCGCTAGGGCCAGGTTGTTCGCGCGGCTGAAACCCAGGTTGCCGCCGGATTCGATGAGTCTGACCCGGGGGAACTCCGCGGTCACCATTTCGGCCGAGTGGTCGCTCGAGGCGTTGTCCACCACCAGGATTTCCGTGGTCAAACCTTCGGTGGCGGCCGGCAGCGAGGCCAGGCAGTCGCGCAGCATGTCCCGCGTGTTCCAGTTGACGATGATGATGCTCAGGTCCATGGAGGCCCGCGTCATTTGCGGCCGGCGCGGCGCAGGATTTCCTGCTCCTCGTCCGACAGACTCTGCAGGCCTTCGCGGGAGATCTTATCGAGGATAACGTCGATGCGTTTCTGGTCCTTGGATTTTTCACCGGTATCAGCGGGTTTGCCGTTGCCGCCGTCCTCCGGCCGGACAACACGCATCTTTTTTTTGGTCTGGTGTCGTCTCCAGGCTCCGCCCAGACCGCCCGGCCCCTTTCCCAGAGGACCCATACTGATGCCGCTGGTCAACGAGGGCATCGTCACGCGCAGGAAGATGAAACCCGCCAGCATGCCGCCCAGATGAGCCAGATGGGCCACGGAGCTGTTGCCGGGAATGGACCACAGGTCGATCAGGGCCAGCAGGGCCACGAAGTATTTGGCCTTCATGGGGAAGATGAACATGAACAGGATGATGGAATTGGGGAAGGTCATCCCGTAGGCCAGCAGAATACCCATCACCGCGCCGGAGGCGCCGAACATCGGGACGAAGGTGTCCATGCCGAACAGATTGAAGATGCCGTAGACGATCGCGGCGCCCAACCCACACACGAAATAGTAGATCAGGAAGTTGCGCTTGCCCCAGCGGGCCTCGATCTGGGAGCCGAACATCCACAGGGCGAACATATTGAAGCCGATGTGCCAAAAGTCCCCGTGCAGGAACATATAGGTCACGAAACGCCAGACCTGCAGTCCGAAGATGGCCTGGTGGGGAATGAAGCTGAGCCATTCGACCAGGAACCCGGGGCGACCAGTCTGCCCGCCACCGAAGAAGTTCTGCAGGATGAATACGGCGACGTTGGCGATGATCAGGATTTTGACGCCTGGCGTCATCACCCTGCCGCCGAACGACATTCCGCCGCTTCTTGGTTGGTATCCGCGCATTCCCAGTTTCCTTTCCGGAACGAACCGCACGGTGACGGCTGCTGAATCCGGCGGGCCATCCGGTAATTTGAGTGATATTCAGATTAGAGAAGGAAAATACAACAGAAGTTCCCGGACGGCACAGGAAAATCCTCGGGAAAATCCTCGGGATAAAAAAACGGGGGAGCCCGAAAGCTCCCCCTTGGAAATTAAAGACGTTGAATGCTATCGAAAAATGGCCCCCATGGCGCGGGCTGCTTCAGGGGTAAGTCCCTGGCCCGTACCGGTGTCCATCTTGCCGATCGGCACTCCATAGGTGGGATCCCATGACAAGGCATCCACGTTGACTTCGGGAATATTGTAATCCTCGGGCCAGGCGGCATTGATGGTTTCAATGAAACCGTTGGCAATGTACCCGTAACCACGATTGTTGGGATGAATCCCGTCCAGGGAGAACAGGGTCATATTCGCGGCCCCGGTGATTTCCTCGGGTGTCGGCAGACGATCCGGGGGCATCATGAACAGGAAATGGGTTTTCTGCGCAGCAGTCCAGTTGGAAACGAATTCCTTGACGTCGAATACGGCGCACTTGCCCATGCCGCTTCCGTTAACTTCGGCGACAACGGTTTCCATGCTGGCGTTGTAAGCAGCACCGGTATCCACAATAATGGCGACTTCGGTGGTCGTCAGGGTTGCGGCTCCGCCGTTTGTAGCTGAAGCCGCGCCTGGAATCGGGCTGCCCTGATTGTCGGTGTTCCTGACCCAACTAAGAGTCGGGAAGTTCACCAGTTCAACATCCGCACCATCTTCGTAACCCCACGGCCAGGCCCCGCCGATTACTTGTTCGAAAAGGGCCTTGGGGATGAAATAGGGCAGATCGTTACCCAAGGTGTAGGCCACCACGATTTTTGGGGGGAAGCCGTTCCGCTTCACCAGGCCGCCGGCCAGGGAATGCAGCAAGGCTCTGAATTCTCCTTCAAAAACCGCAGGTGGCGTCATGTTGACCCCCACTGTCGGTGTGCCGCTGAAAGCGCCTCCCAATGCATCATTATTGCCGATCCAGACCGTCACCAGGGCCGGACCTTTGGAGATGGTCTGCATAAACATGGACTGGGTCGCAAACCCCGGCGTGGGCGGTGGACCCCCCGAAGGCGGCACAATGGTGTTGCCGAACAGGCTGGCCCGGTTGATGAAGTTGAAGAAGGGAACGTTGCCCTGGCTGCTTCCCTGGTCGAAGGCGTTCATGGCATCGTGGACAGTTGCTCCTGGTACAGCCAGGTTATTGTACTGGGTGGGTTGGGTGACCGCCAACAGGAGTCCCATAACCTGATCCCCGGGTGTGATTCCCAGGGGAGCTATGGTCGTGCCGGTGTAGTGTAGTACGCCCGCAATCTGGCCTTCGCCCACGTTGGTCGAGCCAATGCCGGGAGCGTCGACCCAAGGCTGGGTGAAGGTTTTCTTGTTCAGACCCATCTGGGTGGCCAGGAGCATCGGAAAGCTGTTGGCCTGGCCGGCCTTCATCAGGCCGGATTCCATGTAGCCCGCCGTCAGGCTGTTGCCGATGGCCACGTATGGCGTACTGGCATCTCCAGGACCGGGAGGGTTGACCGTACCTGTGGGATCCGCCGGGTCATCCAGCGAGCACCCTGCCAGCAGGAGAGCCAGCAGGAGAGCCAACATTGTGACTGATGTAATGAGTTTCTTCATTTCCTGCACCTCCTTCTAGAAGTTGTAGCCCACGCCAACTCCGAAGAGGTTGGCCAGGGATGAATAAGTACCGAACGGATAGTCGGTGGTGTTGCGAACCGGTTCGCCGTCTTCGATGTTGGTCCGCTCGTCGCCGACGACCAACATGTAGCTGACGTTGAAATCCCATTTGCCCGCCTTGTAGAGGGCGCCTATCGAGTAGTCGTTCCTGTCGCTGTCAGGCAACAGGGGACTGACCGCGACCAAAGGCTGGGGTGTCTTGTCGTACACGTACCCAGCCATGAGGTTGAGCTTTTCACTGGCCTGGTAATCGAAACCGAAACGAAGCTGCCAGGAATCCTCGTAGTTGAAGTGGATGGTCTGGTCCAGGGCGTCATTTTCAAAATTCAGAGCCAGCTTGTCGAATGTACTCCATCCGAAGCGGACGTAGTTGAACTCGGCCTTGAACTTTTCCCCGAAGGTGTAGGCAATACCAAGGGACATGATGTCGGGGAGGTTCAGGTCGGACGTAAGTTTCTGTTCCGAGCCGCCGAGGCCGCCCACCAACGTGTTGCCCCAGGGGTCATCGCCGGGGGCGACGGGATCCAGTGTGGCATCGGCGTCGTCGAATTTCATGGTTTTCTTGAAATGGTACATGGCCCCGATCGACAGTTTTTCATTGGGTCGGAACATCAACCCTAACGATGGTGTGAGGTTGATGGAGCTCGACCCCTTGATCGTCGAGTGAATGGCGTTTTCGCCCGTGGCGGGTTCCGGAGTGTACTTCTTGAGTTCCAGTTCCTGTTGGGCGATGTCGACACCAGCCGCGAGGGCGAAGCTGTCGCTCAACTTGAGGGAGATGGCCGGTGTCACGTAGACGGTCTGGATCTGCACGTCATGACTGATCCGACGGCCGACCCACTCAGCTCCGTCCTGCCAGACCACGCCCAGTCCGAAGGGGGCGTAAACACCGACACCGAAAGCCAACTTGTTGTTGTTATTGTTTGTGTAGTAGGCGCCCGGTACGGGGTAGACCTTACTTTCGGCTTCCCCGGTCGAGGTCGTTGGGTCCGATTTGTTCAGCTTCCCGCTGAACTTGAATTGGGGTGCCACGAAAACCGCGTTGACTTCCGCGCGGGAACCGGTCATGAACGATAATCCGGCAGCGTTGTAGAACAGGGCCGAGCCGTCGTCGGCCGTGGCGGTAAACGCGCAGCCGAGAGCCGTGGCCTTGGAGCCGGCTTCGTAGATGCTGAATCCGGAAGCCAGGGCCGAGCCCGAGCTGAGAATCAGCAATCCCGTAACCAACAGGGTGCAAATAATCCTTTTCTGCATTTCGCCTCCTCTGCATTTCGTAAGCGGACCCGGGCCGGCGGTTCAGTCGCCTGTGGGCATCCCGCGACGCGCGGGTTTCCGTTTACTTTGATCGATCGACCGTAGCACAGGCTCCGGGGGGTGCAAAGCCCTTTTCAATCAGGCCAATGTGGACCATATTGGACCTGTAACAATTGGTTCGGAGGCCCATATGTTGTTTGTCGACAATCCTGAAGAGTTTCGCAGGATCCTGCCGGGATTTCTTCCCCGGACCCTGCGACCGGCTGAAAGCGGTCCCCGTGACGCTTTTTTCGGCTCGGAGTGTCCCACCCTGCTGACAGCTGATCATCCGGAAAACGAAACGGGCGATTTCTGGACCTCCTTTCATCTTTTCCGAAGGGCTTCAGTCTCCCAGTACGATGCCCTGCGCCAGTTGATCGCCACCAGGAAGGATCTGCCGGGGCATGTTCTGTACCTGGCCTTGTCCGGCACGGATTTTCATGGCCAGCAGGGCAGGGCGTGGGTCGCCGAGACAGGTAATCTTCATATCACCGTCGGCCTTCGTTGTGACCTCGCCGCGGCGGACTGTGGACTGGCGCTGACGATGCTGCCGGCTGTGGCGGTGGTGGATGCCCTTTCCACCCTCGATCAACGGCCAAGTGGCCTGGGTATCAAGTGGGTCAATGACATTCTGGTCGATGGCCGGAAGATCGGCGGCGTGTTGACTTCCGCCAGATCCCAAGACGGGCGGATCCGGTCGGCGGTTCTGGGGATCGGTCTGAACGTCATGGTTTCGCCAACGGTGCCGTCAACACCCTTCACACCCGGGATTACCTGCCTCAAGGATTCTATTCCCTTGCCGCCGAATGGATTGACGATGGTCCTACGCCTGGTCCTGTCGGCGCTGGAAAAGCGTTTCGAGGAACTTGTTGAAGACGGACCAGGGCCGTTGCTGAGGGCCTATCGCGCGGTCTCCCTGGTCCTTGGCCGTGACGTTGAGATCAGACCCGAGGGCCACTCCTCGGATCCACCCCGACGAGGTCGTGTCCTGGCCATCGGTCCGGACCTGGCGCTGACCCTGACCGATGATCCGGCTCCCGTGACCACCGGGCGCCTGATTCTTCTGCCGAAATAGAACCGCTTTTTCCCCTGTCAAACAGGGGTTTCCTTCAATATAACATTCAGTTTTACAGGATTCTGCCGATTCCTGAATCATCCCAATTGTTGTGATTCGTCTGGTGATTCCCGGCGATATTCACGGAGCGCATGGTCGGAGCGAAAATGGCCACAGGTTTGGAAGCCGGAAAAAACGTCAGGATTGCCCGTCTGGTGGCCCGCCGCGGGGCGCCGGGGTCCTATGCCTATGCGGGTTTTACCGTGCTGGTAGCTGGTTTGACCGGGTTGTGGGAATTGGAGCCCGTACTGGTGGCCGTCGCGATCGCGGTAAACCTGGTAACCGGCTGCGTAAGAAAGCGGTTGAGCAATCACTTCGAAGATGATTATCCCCGGAATCCCACTCTCTGGGCCGGCATTTTCATGGCGTCATCCATGGTCTTTGCCCTCACTTGGGGACTTTTTACGATCCTGGTGGCGCAGACTTTCGGTCTGGGCTGGGAGATGTTGCTGACCATGCTGGTGACCACGGGTCTGGCCTCCGGCGGCATCAGCGCCCTGAGCGCCGACTCCCGGACCATCATTCCCTACCTGGGCCTGATCCTTGGCCTGCCTGTCGTGGCGGCGGGAATTCTGCCGGCCCCGGAAAATTTCCGCATGGCCCTGATCTTCAGTATGTATCTCGTCTACTGTCTTACCCAGACCCGTATCCAGAATCGGCACATTCTCAAGGATTTCCAGTCGGCGGATCTTTTGGAGCAGCGGACCAGGGAACTGGCCGTCGCCACGCGTGATGCCGAAGCGGGCAGCAAGGCCAAAAGTCTTTTTCTGGCCAATATGAGCCATGAGATCCGTACGCCGATCAACGGTATTCTCGGCATGACCGAATTGGCCCTGGACACCGACCTGACCCCGGAGCAGAAGGAGTATCTGGAGCTGGCCCGCTTTTCCGGGAACAACCTGCTGACGCTGGTCAACGATCTGCTCGATTTCTCGCGCATCGAAGCCGGCCATATGGAATTGGAACCCCAGCGTACGGATCTGCGGGAGCAGGTCGCCCTCAACGTTGAAGCCCTGGCAACAGGGAACAAGGACTGCCTGGTGCCGGTGACCTGGCGGGCCGCTGATGAGGTGCCGGAGACCGTTATCCTGGATGACAACCGGTATAAACAGATCCTGACAAATCTGATCGGCAACGCGATCAAGTTCACACGCCGGGGAGAAATTTCCGTCACGGTGGACGCCAACCCCAGCGCTGGAGATCTGCTGCTTATCCGGACCGTGGTCCGGGACACGGGCATCGGCATCCCCGCTGATCAACTGGGCAGCATTTTCGAGACCTTTTCCCAGGCTGATGATTCATTTGTCCGCGAGTACGGCGGCACGGGTCTCGGCCTGGCCATCAGTCGGCAGCTTGTCCAGTTGATGGGTGGCGAAATCAGGGTTGAGAGCCAGGTCGGTGTCGGCAGCGTGTTCACCTTCACGATCCTGGCCTGTCCCGTGACCGGCGAGTCTTCCGCCAAAGAAACCGTTCCGGAAAAAAAGGTTTCCACCGAGTTTCTGGAGCAAAGCCTGCGGGTTCTGGTCGTCGAAGACAATCCGGTCAACAGCCGTTTCGCGCAGCGTTACCTGGAAAAACGTGGTCACGTTGTGGATGTGGCGGCCAACGGCCAACTGGGTTTGGATGCCTTCAAACAAAAGATTTTCGATCTGGTACTCATGGATGTGCAGATGCCCGTCATGGACGGTCTGCAGGCCACATCCGCGATCAGGGATTGGGAAGGTGATCCCGAGCGGCACGTTCCAGTGGTAGGTTTGACCGCCCATGCCTCGGCCGAGGACAGGGAACGCTGCCTCCAGGCGGGCATGGATGGATACCTGACCAAGCCGGTGAACCTGTCGGACCTTGACAAAGTCCTCGCCGACGTCCTGAATCATGAGTTGATCCCCGCCTGACGGGGCCCGGTCGAATCGTCCATCCGATGGAACCTTCATGAGTGATTATCGTTCTTTTTCCCATGCGTGACCGTAGGGATCCCTGGAAATGGCCCGTCTGCGTCGGTGTGACCGTCGCGATGGTCCTGGCGACCATGTTCCTGCTGCCCCAGAGCTGGATCGATGCATTTTTTTCCCCACTGTCCCTGGTCGAGCGTCTGGAACGCGAACAACATCCCGAGTGGATGGTCATTCTGCCGCCCCCACCGGTGGAGATGGTGCCGGATCACCATACGGAATCATCCCCGCCCAAGCCCGACCCAACCAGTCCTGAGCATCATCGTGATCCCGACTGGTGGTCCCGTGGCTGGCGAGTCATGACGACGACCGATTCCCCCGCAGTCCGGTCGCAGGCGCCCGCCGATAGTGTGGCGATCCTGCTGACCGCCCTGGGGGTGGAGCGGGATTTCATGACCCTCGTTCGCCCCGACAGCGTGATGGCTTCACGGCTTTTCCTGATGCAAGTGGAGGATGCCTTCAAGTTCGACGAATTGAAACCCTATCTGGAGGCCATGGCCAGGTCGCGTGACTATGCGGACATAATGTCCCGGGCGGCGGATATGTATGACGATTTCCTGGCGACGGAAATCATGACCCCCGATTGACCGAAGCGACGTTCGGGTTGCGCCATTCAATATTTATGATAGTTTTCTAATACTTGACAAATAGTTTCATGGTTTAATCGGAGAACGGAATCAGGCTGTGATCTGGTTCCCTTGATCAGTGGAGAACATACATGTTTCGTGTCAGCAGAGCTGAAGAACAGGCCGTCCGCCTCATCATGCGTCTTGCCGCCCTTGGGGAAAAGTTGACTCTGTCCGATCTGGCAGAGGCCGAGGACCTGCCCGAGCCCACAGTGGCCAAGCTTCTGGGTATGTTGCGCAGGGGTGGCGTGGTGGAGGCTGTCAGGGGTCGCAATGGAGGATATATCCTGGCGGATCTGCCCGAGAGGACCAGCGCGGGCAGCGTGATCCGCAGCATCAGCGGGGAACAGGTATTCGAGTACCCCTGCAGCGAATCCGGGAACCGGGCCGATTGTCCCCGCACTGAAGACTGCGGACTGCGTCCGGTATGGCAGCACCTGGGCAACCGTGTGTCGGAAGTTCTGGAACAGACGAGCATCGCCGATCTGTTGCGCACGGAAATTTCCGCCTCCAACAATCTGGAGAACCTGTGGCCCCTGGCAGGTAAGTAGGGGTCTTTCTAAAGGAATCGAACCAGGCCGCCCCAGCGTTCGTCCATCCGGAATCCGTGTTTCTGATAAAACCGCCGCAGGAAAAAATGGGTCTTGATGGTCTTGATTCCCAGGTCCGTCAGGCGGGTGCAGAAATCCGCCAGGATGGCGCGGGCGATGCCGCGTTCCATCAAGGCCTGATTCACCACGATACCGTCCAGGAATACCGCCTCTTCATCCAGTTGCCGGTACACCACGCCGCCGATGATCTGTTCGGCCTCGTCGGTGGCAACGAGATAACGGTCGGCTTCGCTGATCGTCTTGGGGAAACCCGCATTCAGGAAAAGACGGTAAAGCTGGCCGACTTCCGCCGGACCGGCAGGTTCGCCGATGACGTAGGAATGGCCGTACTGATCCTGGATGGTTGACCGGACGATGACCTGGCTGCGCGCGGGATCACCCACGGCGAGGACTTCGACCCTGTCGGTGCGCATACGGTGCGGGAAGGCCAGCCGGTTGAAGGCTTTCCGGTCATCCTGTTTGCTCAGGGCCGCCTGCAGGTCCGAAAGTTCCACCATCTGGGTGGCCCTGCGGTTGGGATGGCGGAACATGCGGACCAACAGTCGATCGAAGATATCCAGCAACCGCGGATCGGCATCCTTGAAATAGGTGTTCCGGAAAAGGGTGAACCGGGCGATTTCCGGAAGCCTGCCCAGCCGATAGAGATTCGTGAGTTCCTCGATTATTTCCAGACGGGCCTTCAAAGGGGCCTGGGCATTGATGATTTCCCATTCCTCGAAGCGGTTGATGGCCCCGAGCAGACTCAGTGGTATTTGGTAATATCCCTCCAGGGACTGAATGAAACCTTCAAGGGCCTCGGTGAAGCCCAGGCCCATTTCATCGACTTCGAGGCTGCTGATCTCTTCATGCAATTCCTTCAGCCAGGCAAGGGCTTCATCCGAGCCCAACGCCTCGACGAATGCCTCGAAGATCCACTCCCGTTCCAGGTATTCCCGGCTCCAGGGATAGTGGCTGACGGTGTGTTGATACATGTTTCGCCAGATGGGTCGGATCAGGGACAGGGGCCCCGTGTAGGGAATCCAGCCCGACAGGTTGTTCTGAACGGCACCCCGCCGGAAATCCGGTTCCGGCACCACGATGTTGTTGGGGGTGATGAGGCCTGGAATGATTCGCCGACCACTGTTGCGCCATCCGCGCACGACCACTCCCATGGCCCGGACCATCAACTGATGCCAACGCATCCGTGTCGGGGGCGCGGTTCCCGGGCCGCGGATGCCGCTGTACTCCCGGATCTTTTCCCACACCGTCAGGTCGCTGACGTAAGCCATGGACAAGGCGCCCAATTCGGGCCGGAAGCAGCCGAAGTTGGGAAGGACCGCGGTGCCGAAGGGATAACCGCCAAGGACGATGTACCAGTAGATGGTGCTGCGGATATGGAACTGGTCAAAGTCCTGCCGGATGATCACCTGCAGATCGAAATGTTTGCCTCCCCGGGTGTTCACGCTCAGGCGGTAGCGTGAATCCTCGAACCGGGAAATGATCCGGGAGACCCAGATTCCGCCTGGCCCGATCTCGTCCAGAATCAGGTTCTCGCCTTCGAATGCAAGCATGAGCGACTGTTTCAGGAACGTCGTTCCGATCAGTACTTCCTCCAGCCGTCGGACTTCCTCTTCGCCGAGTCCTTCCTGGAAAATGATCTTGCCGTCCCATGCACCGGGTTTGAGGCCTTCACAGTCGATTCTGAGTTTTTCCTCGAACCATGCAGCCAGCTTGTTGAATTCCTGGTCGGCGGCGGCCGCCAGGGCGGGATCCTGGTCGTGTTTGGCCCAGCTGACAAGCTCCTCCCGGATGGGACCGTAGAACTCACGATGGTAACGTCCGAAGTCGGCAAGCAACCGGAACAGGTCCACGAACAGTCGCCGGGTCCGTTCGGGAGCGGGCCATGACAGCTGCGTCCGATAGGTGTGAAGACGTTGTCGGAACGCCTGCAGACGACGGGGCTCGATGCGGGCATTGCTGATGGCCGCGAAGCTCTGCTCGTCAAGGAACGGCTTGCCGGATTCGATGAATGCCGGAAGATAACGCAGGTAGTCCGGGGCGGGTTGGTCCAGGACCAGCACCTGGTACGCCCGGCAACGAACGGGCTGTTCCCGATGGTTGGCCAGGGATTCCAACCGCCGACGGATGACCCGACCCTGGCGGGAACCCGCCCGTCCCAACTCCCGGTCCAGCTCGATGATCGCGCCGAGGGCCTGCTCCCCGGCACTGAACATGGCCTGGATGCACAAGGCGTTGACCTCTGCCAGTTGGCGGTCCACCCGGCCCGGTTCCACGGGGCCGGGGGAGTATGCCGGATCCTCTTCGGGGGGCAGGTAGATCTGTTCGGAAAATACTCCCAATTCGGTGTCCCAACCGGTGCGGCAGGGGCTGAAGTTTATCAGTTGGGAATTGGCCATCCAAAGCAGGGGTTGGCGGATCATAAGACCCAGATCAATGGTCTGACCCTGCACCCGGTACTCCAGGTCACCGATGCGCACGCGGCCGTCCGTTCCAGCGGCCAGGGCAAGGGTCCGACCGGATTCATTGTTGATCAGGAATCCGTCACGGGACTCGACGGCGTCCTCGAGCACCCCCAGGTCACGGAAGAACCAGCGGGGAATACGGACCGAGTACGCGCCGACATCCAGTTTTCGTACGCTGGAACGGTACAATTCGGCGATCTTGTCCGAAAAATTGGCTTCGATGATCTTGCGCCGGTACGATCCCTTGGGAGTCAATTCGCCCTTGTCCGTACTGAAATCCCGTTCCAGGACAGCGAAGTTGACCACCCTTTCGTGGGAGGCCAGCACTGGATTGGCCGTCGTGATGATCTGCTGAAAATATTCGCGGCGGTCTTCGTCACTGGTCAGTGTCTGCAGGACATCGTCCTGGTCGTCCGGCACGATCAACAGGGTGTTGTAGCTGCGGCCGTCTCCGGCCAGGAAGGTCCGCTTGATGCCGGGCACCTGTTCGAAAACCGATTCGACCACGCGGGGGGCGATTGTTTGCCCACGGTTGTTCTTGTAGATGTCCTTGATCCGGTCGACGATTTCCAGGTGACCGTCATCCGTCTCGCGGAACAGGTCGCCGGTGGCCAGCCAGAAGCCATCCGAGTCCTGGTCCTCGACGGCAAGACAACCGGCCGGGTTGTCCTCGGGCAGGTATCTGGCGATGTAACAGCCGGCGATCTGCAGCTCGCCCTGGTCGGCAAAGCGGACCTTGACCCCGGGCAAAGGCACTCCTACTGAATTTTCAACGTAGTTCCCGGGCGGAGTCATGGTCAGTCCGCCGGTGCCTTCGGTCATGCCGAAACCACTGCACAGACTTACGCCGTTGCGGTGGAAGAACCGGAAAACGCGGGGGTCGAGGTAGCCGGCGGCTGACAGTCCCCAATAAAGCCTGTCTCCGACAACGTCCCGGAAGATGTCTTGCTGCGGCCGTTCGATTTCCCCACCCTGGGCAAGTTCCATGACCCGGTCACGAATCTGGACCCACCGAACCGGCACGCTGATCAACGCGGTGGGACGGACCTGTTGGAACTGGTGGAGCAGGGTGGCGGCCGAGGGGTTGCCCGCGAATATGTAGGTGCCGCCCCAGAAGATGGTTCCCAGCATCTCAAGATAACGACCAAAGGTATGGAATAGGGGCAGGTAGCAGAGCATGATTTCGTCGCGGCCGACTTCGGGCAGGGCCGCCGCCCGGGCAAAACGTTTTGTCACCAGATTGTACTGGTTGAAGACAACGCCCTTGGGGCGTCCCGTGCTTCCGGAAGTGAACATGACGGTGGCTGGTTCGCGCATGGTGCGCCGGGGCCGGTCCGCCAAAATGGTTTCGACCTCGTCGGAGTCCAGCAGGGCGCGGCGTTCATCCAGCATCCGGATGCCTTCTTCGCCTACCCGCACACAATGGTTCAGAGTGTAGATGACGAAGGTCTGTTCCGTTTTAGCGCGGACAGCCAGGAGCGTTTCCAGACGGTCCGGGTGGTCGCAGACCGCCACCGTGACACGCAGTCTGTTGAAGATCCAGATCAGGTTTTCCGGGTTGAAATGGATGTTCAAGGGGGTGATGAAGATGTCATTGGTCAGGCAGGCCAGATCGCAGCACGCGGACCCGAGGCTGTTCTGGCACATGAGGGCGATCCGCGGGCCGTCCTGTTGGCGTGAACCGCCGGGCGCCAGGAGAGGTCGCGGTCCTTCCTTGAGGAACAACGCGGCGATGGAGCGTACCCGCCGCCTTATCTGCTCGTAGTTCCACCTCCCGCTGCCGGGTTCGGCCAGTTCCTGGAAAAGCACGTGTTCGGGTTGATCGGCCGCACGCCGGTCCAGCAGATCGCCCAGGGTGTAATTGATGTTTTCGCAAACGGTGAAAGTTGTTTCGGCCCATCGGGTTCTTGCCTCCGCGTCCTGCAGGGCGGTGAGAAAGTCGGGATGGCGGGTCAGTGCCAGATAATCACACCACAGTTCCCGGTCCTGACTGCACGGGGGTCCGGTGTCCAGGAGTTCCTCCACGCAGGCGAGAAGTTCGGCAGCGGGAGAGGCAAGGGATTCTTCGGTACGATCCTCCGTCACCGGATCGAAGGGGCGCAGGAGGGTTCGCAGGCGGTGGACCTGGTTTTTCATCAGTCCTCCGGGGCGTTGCTGTCGGGGTCGGTCGCCAGCCGGTAGCCGACTCCGTGGACGGTCAGGATGTGACGGGGTCTGCGGGGGTCGGTTTCCACGATCTTGCGCAGAGCCAGGATGAAGTTGTCCACCGTCCGGGTGGTGGGATAGGCTCCGAAACCCCAGACGCGGTCGAGAATCGTTTCCCGGTCCACCGGCTCCCCCGCGTGTTCGCTGAGCAGGCGCAGAATCATGACTTCCTTTTCCTTCAGGTCGATGGTGCGGCCGTCGGCAACGGCCTGGTAGGTCCTCAGGTTGACCTCGGCTTTCCCGATTCGCAGTGTGTTGGGTGCTTCCTGGGCCCGGAACCAGTCCTGGCGCCGGAAAAGGGATTTGATGCGCGCCAGAAGTTCGGCCAGATCGAAGGGTTTGGTGATGTAATCGTCTCCGCCTTCATCCAGTCCCTTGATCCGGTCCTGACCCGCGCTGCGGGCGGTAAGAAAGAGGACGGGCACACGGTCACCTTCGTTTCGAACCTGCCGACAGAAGGCGAAGCCGTCCATGCCTGGTAACATGACGTCCAGGAGGATGAGTTCGATTCCTCCACCTTGCCAAAGATCGAGACCGTCTTCGGCGCTGCCGGCCAGCACAGGCTCGTATCCCTCGAGTTCAAGATTGATTCTCAGGCCGTCGGCCAGGTGCGCGTCATCTTCGACGACGAGAATGCGCCGCTTCATGAGTCTCCTCCAGGATGTCCGGACATTACGATCGGTTTACGGTCAAGCGCCGGCGGTCTGGGCGGGCACAACGAGAGTGAAAGTACTGCCGGCGCCTTCTTCGCTCTTCAGTTCGGTGCGGCCGCCCATGGTCTCGATGTTGCGGCGAACCAGGTGCAGGCCGACGCCGGTAGATGGGTGACGGCTGTGCTTGCCTCCGCTATAAAAACACTCGAAGACCTTTTCATGCAAGCGGCGGGGGATGCCCGGTCCGTTGTCGGTCACCATCACCCGGTGCCACTTGTCACCCGCCTGCACTTTGACGGCCACTGCAACCTGGTCGGGGCTGTGGCTGACCGCGTTGATGATCAGGTTGCGCAGGGCCAGGTCGAAGGTCAGCTTGCGGCCGAGAATAAAGGCTCCCGAAGGCGCATCGAGAGAGAACTCAGCACCATGGTCGGCGGCGAAGTCCCTCAGGTCATCCAATACCTCGCGGCATTCGTCGGCCAGGTCCAACCGGACCTGCGGCCCCTGGGCGAAGGTGTCGTCCGCGCTCATCGACAGGACCTCGTCAACAAGGGTTTCCAGGCGGGTGAGGTCTTCGATCATGCGGCCCCTGATGCGCGACCGGTCCCCGTCGGCCAGCCCTTCACGGCCCAGGGTTTCAGTGTAAAGCCGCAGGCTGGCCAGGGGCGTCTTGAATTCGTGGGTGGCGCCGGACAGGAAAAGCTCCCGAGTTTCTTTGAACTTCACCTCGCTGCGCCAGGACAGGTACAGGATGGTCGAGCCGGCCACCAGCAGGATGATGAAAAAGAACCCCTCGTACAGGAACATGTTCCGCGTGGCCCGGGCATCTTTCCTGATGGTCTCCACTACGGCGGGGTCCACCTGGACTTCCACCCCGGCGTCGGTCTTGACGAACAGGAGGTGGGGGAAGGAGGGACCCAGAAAACCATCGGGGTCCAGACGCACGTGGGGGTCGGACTGGATCAGGAAGGTGGCGTGGAGCTTGTCCGTTGATAACTTCTGCAGTTCGTATTCGGCCCGGTCGTTGCCCACGTTGGTCAGGAAATAAAGCCACCAGGTCCCCATGATCAGCAGCAGGAGGACCAGAATGACGTAGAAAACACCCAGACGATTACTCATGTCCCGCTATGACCTCTACTGGTATTCCTTGCCCAGTATGACGCTGACGATGATGGCGCCGACCGCCAAGGGCGAAACGAATCGGATCAGGAAGCTCCATATGCCATAACCTGCCATGGTGCCGTGGCCCTCCTCGAGCTCCTGGCGGGTCGTCGCTTTGCTCAGCACCCATCCACAGAACAGGGCGATCAGGAAACCGCCGACGGGCAGGAACCAGTTGCTGGCCAGATAGTCCATGGTGCCGAACACACCCTGGGTCGATTCCCTTCCGATCAGGTTGATGGAGCTCAGCGCGCCATGGCCGCCCAGACTCAAGGCGTTGAGAACACCGAAAACGGTTATGACCGAACCCATGGTCAGGGTGGCCCGGTGTCGTGTCCAGCCCAGTTCGTCGATGGCGAAACTGCTGACCACTTCAAGCAGGCTGATGGTGCTGGTCAGCGCGGCGAACCCGATCAGGAGGTAGAATAGCGCGTTGAGAAGACCTCCCCCCGGCAATTTGACCAACACGGTGGGGATGGTCGTGAACAGAATGGTCGCGCTCTTGTTCACCTCGATATTGGACGTGTTGATGATGGAGAACATGATGATGCAGGCCATCAGGGCGATCAGTGTGTCCAGGAATGAAATCTGCAGGGCGGCCTTGGGGATGGAAAAATCCCTGCCGATGTAACTGCCGTAAGTGAGCATGGCGCCCATGCCCAGACTCAGGGTGAAGAAGGCGTGTCCCAGCGCCTCGAGCACCGAACCGGTGGTCAGGGTCGAAAAATCGGGATGGAACAGAAATCGTATGGCCTCTCCGAAACCGGATGTAGTGGTACTGTAGATCACCAGGATGACCAGAATAAAAAACAGCAGCGGCATCAGGATCTTGGCCACCCGTTCGATGCCGCCCTTGACGCCGAAAAAGACCGCGCCGGTGGTCAGACCCATGAACAGGACGTGGTACAGGACCTGCTGGGGGCCGCTGGCCAGGAATTCGTTGCCGAAGTAATTGCCCAGCACCGCGGGGTCGCTCGCCAGTTCCGAGAGATGACCGTTCAGGGCCAGCCAGGTGTAGTGGATGGTCCAGCCGGCCACCACGCTGTAGTAGGAAAGAATGGTGAATCCGGCCAGGACTCCGAGCCAACCGACACCCTGCCAGGCCGCTCCACCCGGGCGATCGGCTGCCATGGCCTTGAAGGCTCCCACTGGACTCATCTGGGTGCGCCGGCCCATCAGGATTTCCGCGATCATGATGGGAACCCCGACCAGGGCCACCGCGCCGATGTAGACCAGAACGAATGCTCCCCCGTTGTTTTCCAGAGTGATGTAGGGGAATTTCCAGAGATTGCCCAGACCGATGGCGCTGCCGGTGGCCGCCAGGATGAAGCCGAGCCTGCCGCTCCACTGTCCGCGGGGTTCTGTCATCGGGAATCCTTTCCTGCCTCAAGTGAAAATCCGGCGTTCCCACGGGAACGCCGGATGCATCATAAAGCAAGGACCGTCCCTTGAAAAGGGGGATCAGGTGGGACAAGCACAGGTAAAAAAAAGGATCCGGATGACCGGATCCTTTTTCATATTTGGTAGCGGGGACAGGATTTGAACCTGTGACCTTTGGGTTATG
>JAGLCY010000092.1 GCA_023270185.1 Candidatus Krumholzibacteriia bacterium
TTATGAGCCCAACGAGCTACCAGACTGCTCCACCCCGCATCCATTTCAAAATTCTGGTTCCACCAGCGGTGGGACCGGAATATAGGACCCGCGTCTGGGACTGTCAAGAAACGCGGGGCTCAATCACCGGATGGGCCGACGACCTGTCAATGAGCCTGATCGCCAGGGGGCAAAACCATCAATACTTCCTCATCGGGCCGCCGCATATTCTGCTCTTCCCGGGCAATTTTTTCGAGGGCCCAGGGATCGTTTTCAAGGGCATGCAGGCGCTCGTCCAAATCCTGATTCTTTTTTTCCAGAGCGGCCACTTCCTGTTGCAGATGCTTGTCCCGACCCGCCAAATGGAACCACGATACAATGCCGTTCTCACCGAGTTGGGAGAGGATCAGCATCATCAACAGGCCGGCACCGACCAGGATGGCAAGAGAATGGCGGGCCAGGACACTTCCGGTCGGGTTGCCCCGAATGAATCCGTCCTTCGCCGCGGGGTTGGGTAGGTTATTCATGCTCCCTCATTTCCTGAGGCCGAAGATCCTTCTTCGGCGCTTCTTTTCCAGCGGTCAACTCAAATTATAGAAGCAACTCGGTCCGGGGTAAATAGCCAGATCGTCCAGCTCCTCCTCGATCCGCAAAAGCTCGTTGTACTTGGCGACCCGGTCGCTTCGGCACAGCGATCCGGTCTTGATCTGTCCGGCGTTGGTGGCGACCGCCAGGTTGGCGATGGTGTTGTCCGCCGTCTCGCCGCTGCGATGGCTGACCACGTTGGTGTAGCTCGCGCGTTTGGCCATCTCGATGGTCTCCAGGGTTTCGCTGAGGGTGCCGATCTGGTTCAGCTTGATCAGGATGCTGTTGACGCATCCCTCCTCGATCGCTCGACGCAGCTTTTCCGGGTTGGTCACCAGGAGATCATCGCCCATGATCTGGATCTTGTTGCCAAGGGCCTCGTAGAGCCCTCCCCAGCCTTCCCAGTCGTTTTCGTCGAGACCGTCCTCGATCGACATGATGGGATAGTTCTTCACCATGTCGCTGTACATTTCGATCATCTGGTCCGCGCCCCAGGGTTCTCCCCCTTCGGCTCCCAGGTAATATTTGCCGTCCTTGAAGAATTCACTGGCTGCGGGATCCATGGCCAAAACGATGTCCTCGCCGGGTTTGAAACCGGCCTTTTCGATGGCTTCCATCAGGAGGTCCAGGGCTTCCCGATTACTGCCCAGATTGGGGGCGAAGCCGCCCTCGTCACCGACCGAAGTGGCCAGTCCCTTGTCGTGGAGAATTCCCTTGAGGGTATGAAATGTTTCCGCTCCGTAACGCAGGGCCTCGCGGAAGTTGGGGGCTCCCACGGGCATGATCATGAATTCCTGGATGTCCACGTTGTTGTCCGCGTGCGACCCGCCGTTCAGGACGTTCATCATGGGAACGGGCAGGGTGCGGGCGTTGACTCCTCCGATGTACTGGTACAAAGGAAGGCCCACCGACGCGGCCGCGGCCTTGGCGACGGCCAGTGAAATTCCCAGAATGGCGTTGGCGCCCAGTTTGCCCTTGTTGGGGGTGCCGTCGGCTTCGCACATGATCTTGTCGATGAGGATCTGATCGGTGGCGTCGATCCCGGTGAGTTCCTCTTCCAGGTCCTTCAC
>JAGLCY010000093.1 GCA_023270185.1 Candidatus Krumholzibacteriia bacterium
TCCCGCAATTCCACGGCCTCGTGCTCACCGGTTGATGCTCCACTGGGGACGCCGGCCCGCCCAATGCTGCCGTCTTCCAGAAAGACATCGACTTCGACGGTGGGGTTGCCGCGGGAATCGAGGATCTCGCGCGCCTGGATGATCTCGATGAAGCTCATGGGACTTCTCTTTCCTGTGAAAGTGCCGGAACCGGGTAAGGTGCCGTTGCCAGTTGCGAACGGCGGAATTTCAAGGCAATTTTAGGTCTGTGTTCCTGTTGTGTCAATGGCGCATGGTGTTTCGTCCTGCAACGCCTAATTAGTTGACCTGAGAGGTGGCGGACCTCTATTTTCGCTGGCGTGAAACACCCCGTCTGGAGGCTGCATGTTCGACCGGCATCAGGATTTGAAAACCATTCGCCGCTGCAAGCGCGGTGAAGAGGCGGCGTTTGCCGAAATCCTGGGGCGTTACCGTGGAGCCATCTATAATCTCTGCTACCGGATGACGCGCAACTCCGAGGACGCCAGGGATCTGGGCCAGGAAGTGTTCATCAAGGTTTTTTCCCTGCTGGACCGCTTCGACGAGAATTACGCTTTCAGCAGCTGGCTCTTCCGCATCGGAACCAATCATTGCATTGATCACCTGCGCCGGAATCGTTTGCGGTTCCTGTCGCTGGACGGTGGAGTGGGGCCCGATGGCGAGGAATACGAGTTCCAATTGCCGGATTCGGGTCCGGGGCCGGACACGGTTTTGCAGCGGAAAGAAGCCCTCGAGCGCCTGGAAGAGGTGATCTCCGAGTTGCCACCCCATTACAAGGCCATAACACTGCTGCGGCACGACCAGCAGCTCTCTTACGAGGAAATTGCGGAAATCCTTCAATTGCCCCTGGGTACGGTCAAGGCAAGGATCCATCGGGCGCGGAATCAGATCCAACAGATGCTGGCCGCCCGTTCCTACGATATTTGAGGAGAAAAAGTAAAATCCAGTGCAACAAAGGCTGGAAGGTGCCGTAAACGAGATCAGGCGGGTGATCAAGTCAGTGTCGGGGGATACGACGCCTGCCTAATCAAGGGGCGGAAACGGTTTCGGGATGCTATCCCGCCGTTTCCCCCCAACCTAGATTTTGATCCGCTGTCCGGCCTGAAGAATCTTCCAATGGCCGGGAGAGGGATGGCGGGGAAGGAGCCGGAGATGTACGGCAGGAAAAACAAGTCTGACCAACCGCTTGGCTGCAAAGAGTGCAAGCAGGGTCTGCAGGAATATCTGGACGGTACGCTGGAAAAGCCGGAGTCCCTCCGGTTCTTCCTGCATCTGCGTGAATGCACCGCTTGCCAGGAGGAGCACGATCGTCTGCAGGGTCTGTTCCGGATGCTGGAATCCCTGCCGGACCATGAGGTGCCGGCTGATTTTGACGGTGCAGTTCTGGCCTCGGTGCCCTATGCTGCCTACCAGGCCATGGAGCCCTTGCGCAGGGATCGTGTCCCCGTCTTTTTGGAAGAGGCCTTTCTGCCCCGTTTCGTGAGGGCCCGTGTGACCCGCCTGGTGGGTTTGGGAGTCGCGTCGGTGGCGATGGCTCTGGCCCTGCGCGGAGATGGTTCGGTCTTGCTTCCTGTATTGATAGTGACCGGGTTGTTGCCGGAAATTGTGGTCCGTCTCCAGGGTTTGGGGCGGCGCGCCCTTGAAACCACCAGAAGGGCCGAAAGCTGATCAATATGCGTCTGAACAGTGGTGCACTCGCCAGCTCCTGCAACGGTTCTTTCGGGAATCGTTTTCGGTCCATGGTGGGCCCGCTGAACGGCGTGATGACAATACTGGCCCTGGGTCTGTTGACCCAGGGTCTTCTTGTTGCCACCGCTGATGCCCGGGGGATTGCCGTCATTTCCGCCGAGAGCGATTCGGTGGAAATGGTCGAAGTTGAACAATACCTGGAAATGGACAGCGGCAGCCGTGATTCGCTCATGGTCGAGATACGGCGTTATTCCCGAATGATAGCCGATATGCGGGATTCCCTGGCACAGGGCGATGGTGAAATTGAGCTTTCCGATAATCAGCGACAGCTCATTGAAGAGAATATCGAAGAAATCTCCGAGGTCATCGAGGAAATCGGAGTGGAACTCAGCAATCTTGAATTCGAGATCAAGGACAACACCATTTCCCTCGTCAATGAAGCGGGCGAGGGAATCATCATCAACATTCCCGAGAACCTGGACGAGCATCTCAGCGAAGGCCTGGAAATCCTTTCCCGGATCATTTTGTCCGAGTTGCCCGATTCCATCGATTTTGATTCCGGCCACGGTTGGGATTGGTCCGGTTTCGCGCCCCACGCTCCTCCCAAGCCGCGGAAGATCATTCACGGTAATATCATCAAGATCTGGGATGATCTGTACGTCTCGGAAAAAGAGGACGTCCGTGGCGATGTGGTGGTGGTTTTCGGGAATGGCGAAATTTCCGGCCGCGTGGATGGTACCGTCGTGGTCGTTTTCGGAAACCTGTTGCTGGATGAAACCGCCGAAGTCACCGGTGAAGTCGTCTCCGTGGGAGGTCGACTGGACAAGGATCCCAACGCCAAGGCCTGTGATGTCGTGGCGGTGGATTTATGGCCCCGCGGATTGGATGGGGGGCTGGCGGGTATCCTGGGGCAGGGGATCCTGCCTTTCCTGATGTGTCAGGGCACTTTCCTGCTGACGATTCTGCTGGCGGTTATTGGTGTGGTGGCCGTCCCGCGGGTAAGGTTCGAAGCCATCACCGAAACCTTGCGCCAAAATGTCGGTCCTTCCCTGGGTCTGGGCCTGGTGGTGGCGATCGTTGGCCAGATGGCGGTCCTTGTCCTGGTGGCGGTTCTTGTCCTGACGGTCATCGGGGTTCCGTTGGCCCTGTTGGTTTTCCTGGCCATGATTATCGTGATCATCCTTTCGGTCGCCGTGTGTGGCGCGTCTTTCGGTGCTCGGGTTTGCGCGATGCTGGGCACCACTTGTTCCTCTCCCTGGCTGACGGTGGTCGTGGGCATGAGCGCTCTTCACCTTGTTTCCTTCCTGGGGTCGGTGTTGAGCCTGTCGTCCGGCATGGCGGGTTTTGCGAATGTGCTGGTTGTTCTGGGAGTGATCATCAAGACCGTGGCCTTCTTTCTGGGCCTCGGTGCCCTGGCCATTTCCCGCTTCGGTGCTCGCCAACCCTCTTGAACTGTCCAGACTGGATAACTTCCTGTTTTACCTGGATTTCCGTTCTTTCATATTCAATTGTGGGGAAAAATTCCCACTATTTGTGTAATTTCCCCCAATTTCGCTTTCAATGGAATCCGATTTTCATTGGAGATGGATGACCAGGCGATTTTTGTTTCACCTGTTCTTCTTTTTTTTCAATAAGTTACACATGATTTTCAGAAAATGACCCACTGTTTTTGCCTTGGTCCCCAGCACCATTTTATTTGGAATGGATACTGCGGTAAGATAGAGTATATACAGAAATTGTGGCCTTCCAGGGGCCATCAGGGAGAAGGATTCCCGATAGGGGATGGACAGGGCGTATCATGGCGAAAAAGGGTTTCAGGCAGGTTTCAGTGATCACGGCGGCCATCGGGTTGCTGTTGTTGCTGGGGTCCGGCCTGGCCGAAGCCGCCGAGATTCACCGCCTGGGCAACGGGATCACGGCCACCGTCTACTCTCCCGCGGAAATATCGGAGCAGTGGATCACCCTGGAAAAAGACAGCGCCTATCTGACGCATCCGGCGGCCGGTACGGTCGAATTGGACGTTGGCAGTGATGTGATGTATCCCTTCGACCAAGTCGGAGTCGTGGAGGCCCTGGCGGCCATGCGCGGTTTTGAGACCAGTGTCGATGTGGATGTTTTCATTCTGCCGGCAACTCCCGCTAGGGTGGGCAGCAGTTTTGCGCGTCGCAACGCCATCTACCTGGCGCCGGGGATCAGCCCTGTGGAGCCTTCCACTGCCGCCTACATCACAACCCACGAAATGGGTCACCTGTTGACCTGGGCCTTCATTGACGGTCAGTCGGCCCGTTGGAAGGCATATATGGACATCAGGGGACTGGATGCCTCGTCATTTGATCCGAACGTGATCCACGCGGACCGCGCCCGGGAAATTCTGGCCGAAGACATCCGGGCCCTGTTCGGCGGGACATTGGCCACCGTGTCCGGCAGTATCGAGAATCACAATCTGATTCATCCGGGCCGGGTGGATGGGCTCAAAGAGATGCTGGCGGAGTTTTTCCTCGGCAGGGACGTCACACCCTTGCGGATCACCAGCAGCGCTTTTCCCAATCCCTGCAACCCGCGGACGACTATCGAGATGGCCCTTCCTGAAGGCATGGGCATGGAGGGGCGGACAGGCATCCTGAGGATTTTTGACATTCGGGGCGCTCTTGTCCAGACGCTTACCGGCGGGCACGTGGCCAACAACGCATTGACCATCCAGTGGGACGGGACCGGTCGATCAGGTGCGGTTGTCTCCTCAGGTCGATATCTCTATGTTCTTGAAATGGGGCAGCTTATGTCCAAGGGGACGGTAACTCTCGTTCGTTGAGAAAATTTTTATAGTTCATTTTTTTTTAGAATATTGGCAATCAGGATCAAAAATCCCTAGGTTATTGGTATATATGGACCGTCGGCATCGGGGGATGGCCGGCAGGCACGGAAGCTGCTTAATCCCGGATTCAACCAGACACCAGGGAGAGATGAATTTATGCGTCCCATAGCCGGGCTGCTTCTGATGATCGCCGTATCGGTTCTGATCCTGTCGGGTTGCGGGGGTGAGGAACCCGCCGCTCCTGTCAAATCCAACCGGGCGCCCATGGTTACCCAGTTGACCAGCAATCATGAGGTCTTCGAGGCAAATCCAATGTATTCCCCTGATGGGGCCTGGATCCTCTTCGAGTCCGATGTCACAGGTAACCGGGACATCTGGCGGATCCCCGCTACCGGTGGGGAAGCCCAACAGTTGACCTCCGATAGCGGCTTTGACACCGCTCCGTTCTGGTCCCCGGACGGGACCAGGGTCGTGTTCGAATCCGACCGTTCGGGGTTCAAGAATATCTGGATCCTGGATGTTGGCTCGCCCCAATCCGATCCCGTCCAGTTGACGTCCGGTTCCTGGGATGACGGCGACCCCGTCTGGTCCCCGGACGGGACCCTGATCGCCCACGAGTCCAACCGTGACAAGGATCTGGGATCAGACATCTGGGTGTCGCCCGTCGATGGCGGTCCGGCCAGGCGCTTGACAACCACCGGTTACGGAATCTATCACCGTACGGCCGACTGGTCTCCCGACGGCGCCCGACTGGTATTCGAGTCGAATCGCGAGGATGAATATTCCGCCCTTCATACCATGCCGGTCTCAGGGGGATCCGTGACCCGGATCACCCCCAAGGCGGGATACGAGGGCCACCCGGCCTGGTCCCCCGACGGCGAAGAGATCATTTTTGAATCAAGGCGGACCGGGGTGATGGAAATCTTCAAGATCCCGGCGGACGGTGGCGAAATCTTCCAGGTAACCACAGGGGGCGGCTTTTGGCCCCGGTGGTCCCCCGATGGCGCCTCCATTGTCTATTGCGTTTTCGGCGACCCGGAGCCCAATATCTGGGTCGTGGAGGTGGACTGGTAGCTCGGCATGACGCAGCAGGAACTTGCCAACCGCGCGGGTGTCACTCGCCAGACCATCCTTTCCATCGAAAAAGGCAGATACAACCCCACCATCGGCCTGGCGTTGCGCCTGGCGGTCATTTTCGGCGTTCCCGTGGAAGAAATCTTCATGCTGGATGAAGGAGAGAAAGATGCCTGAGTCATCATCCTTTTGGCGGCGACGCCCCACGGTGGCAACCCTGGTCGGCGCGGTCCTTGTGATCCTCGGTTTCCTTTTGGCCATTATCGACTGGCGTTTTCTGGCCCTTTCCGCGCTGGGAACATTTGGTCCGGGCATCCTGCGGGAATGGGGGTGGGTGAAGGACAAGGACGAGTTCCAGATGCAGGCCGTTCACCGGGCGGGATACCACGCCTACCTGGCTGGGGGGTTGACCGCGTTCATGCTGGTGGGGATCATTCGCTCGGCGGGCGAGGCCGTCGAACACGCCGGTGAACTGGTGACCGTGGTCCTGGCCGTATTGTGGTTCACTTGGCTGCTCAGTTCACTTTATTCCTACTGGGGGCCACGCAGGACAGTGTCGCGCATCCTGCTGATATTCGGATCCGTCTGGCTGCTTTTCAACGTGATCGCCAACATAGGGCATGGGGGAATGGCTCTTGTCATGCAGTCCCTGCTGGCTGCGCCGTTTTTCCTGCTGGCCTGGGTGTCCCGCCGCTGGCCGCCAGTGGGGTCATGTTGCTGGGTACCGATCAGTCAAACTCGACCTCACTGTTGGAAAAGTGAAAAAAGGCAGTGACGATTTTGACGTCGTCTTTCTCGACGGCCGAACGCAGGATGTCCGATTCGTTGATCATTCGATCAGCGCTGACCCGGGTGTTGCGCCGGGCGATCACGTCGGCATCTTTCTCCGGCGGTTCGAGCGCCGGTTGGATGAGACTCAACAGATGATTCAGGTGCTTGCCGGCATCGCCGCCCTCGATCGCGGCACCCACCGCACCGCAGTTCTCGTGCGCCATGACGACGATGAGTTTGGTCCCCAGGTGCCTCACGGCGTATTCGATACTGGCAATGCTCGACAGGTTGGCCACGTTGCCCGCGACACGTATGACGAACATGTCACCAAGACCGGTGTCGAACAGGATCTCCGGCGGAACCCGGCTGTCGGAACAGCTGAGAAGGGTGGCAAACGGTTGCTGACCCTGGATGAGGTCTTCGTGGAGCGGGCCATCAAAAACCACACCCACTGTCCGGCCGGTCCGGAAACGTTCGTTTCCCTGCTTCAATCGGTCGAGAGCTTCGTCCGCGTTCATTGATTACCTCGTCAGCATTGGTTTCGGATGCCCCGCATCGATTCCCGTCGTGGAAATTCCGTCCAAAATTGAAAATTTCATGTAGCCTATATGTAACCAACCATCTTCGTCAATGTGAGGTACGAATGGTTGATCAAACATCGAATCGGGTTATTCCAATGGTGGACCGTCAATCATCCCGGAAATTCAGGAAATTTTTGACGAAGTATTGAATGTACATTAGCCTGACAAATGAGATCACCCCTGAAGCTTCGGAAAAAAAGGGTGCGGAGCCGTCTTCGGGCGGCTCTGCGTTTTTCACCGGAGGATCTGGCACGGACAAACTTTCATGTCGATGGATTCAATCTACCAAGCGATGAATTGAACCCGAAAATCCCTGGCATGAAAAAGCGGCCTTTTCCCATTAGGATAAAGGCCGCTATCGTAATTTGGCATCCCCAACGGGGATCGAACCCGTGTTGCCGCCGTGAAAGGGCGGTGTCCTAACCACTAGACGATGGGGACGCCTGATTCGCAGTATGAGGGCAGTAAACTACCTCCTGCCCCCTGTCATGTCAAATTTCCCGTGCGATTCTCCTCTTTCGGCGGCTAGCCCTGTTTGGCCGCTTCTTCCATCAGGAT
>JAGLCY010000094.1 GCA_023270185.1 Candidatus Krumholzibacteriia bacterium
TTCATCATTTCCGACTTGCGCGGCACCAGCACCGGGTTGGCGCCATGGTGGTCGATGACCTCGACCTTCACACCCGCCGGGGCGATCGACAGCACGTAATCCGTGAAGGCCTTGGCGATCTTTTCCGGTTCCTGGTTCGGCACCAGCCGCATGGAAACCTTGGCCATGGCCGTGGCCGGGATGATGGTCTTGGCGCCTTCGCCGCCGTAGCCGCTGAGCAGGCCGTTGACGTCGCAGGTCGGCCGGGCCCACATGCGCTCCAGCGTGGTGAAGCCCTTTTCCCCGAAGGCCGCGGTCGCGCCCGTCTCCTTGCACAGGATCTCGTCGGTGTAGCCCAGTTCGGCGAATCCGTCGCGCTCTTCCTGGTCCAGTTCCAGCACGTCGTCATAGAAACCGGGCACCAGGCAGCGACCGTCTTCATTCTTGAGTTTGGCCACGATCTCGGCCAGGGCGTTGCCGGGATTCTGCACCGTGCCCCCGTAGCTGCCCGAATGCAGATCCATGCCCGGCCCCGTAACCTGGATTTCCATGTAGGCGAGCCCTTTCAGGCTATAGCAGATGCCAGGCGTGCTTTCGTTGTACAGGGCCGTGTCCGAGACGATGATCGCGTCGCAGGCCATTTTCTCGGAATTCTGTTCCGTGTATTTGTAGATGCTTTCGCCGCCGGCTTCCTCTTCACCCTCGATGATGAACTTCACGTTCACCGGCAATTCGATTCCCTGCCTGATATAGGCCTCCAGGGCCTTGATGTGCGTGTAGACCTGGCCTTTGTCGTCGCAGGCGCCGCGCGCGTAGATGATGCCGTTTTCGATGCGCGGTTCGAAGGGAGGCGTGTCCCACAGATCCAGAGGATCCACCGGTTGCACATCGTAATGGCCGTAGAACAGCAGGGTCTTCCGATCGGGCCGGATTTCGGTCTCGGCGTAGATCAAGGGATGGCCGCCAAGGTCGACGACTTCGACCGTCAGGCCGAGCTCCTTCAACTCGTCAGCGACAAAGGAAGCCGCGCGCCGAGTGTCTTCATCATGGTCACTTTGGGAACTGATGCTGGGTATCTTGAGAAACTCGACCAGCTGGTCGACGTGTTCATCGCGATGGCTGTCCAGGTAGTCGAGTATTTTTTCGCTGGCCATGGGAAACTCCTTGGTGTAGCTTTTCGGGGCTTGCTGGCCTTTTTACGGTATTTTCCGGTTGACGAGGCCGCAGGTTAAACTACTCTTGACAGCAACGCCTGTCGAGGCGATTGTGTCGCAGCTTGCCGGAGACGCGATATTCCGGAGCTGGAAATGAAGGAAGTCCGCTTTCGTTCCCTGTCGGGCCTTTGGGCCTTCACGGTTCGGGACGGAAAAAGACAAACACTCTTAGGGAGGAACCCGCATGGCTGACATGATTATCAGCAAGAGCAAGACCAAGGAATCCGTTAAGGAATGCAACGTGTCCGGTGAATTCTATAACGCCCTGGACGCCAAGGTTCGCGAGATCATCGCTGCCGCCGAAGGCCGCGCCAAGGAAAACGGCCGTAAGACCGTTCGTCCCTGTGACCTCTAGGATCAAGGCTCTTTGATAGGGCCCGATCCCCGGATCGAGCCTCGTGGATTCAGCGGGAACCCTCAATGGGGTTCCCGCTTTTTTATCATGAATAATCCAAGCTGGATCCGACAACCCTGCTTTCCGACCCGGGGGTTGGTGTCGTTGCTCGTTGCCAAATTCCCGTGTCGTTACCCGTCCCTTTCCTTCGAATAATGCCTGTTTCTCTTCCCCTTTGACCGATTCCCCACAACAGACCACTCCGGCGGGATCCTTGCATTGGCCCTCCCGGGCGGTTGCCGCCTGGAACGGGAGGGTCATGGCGACAAAAATAAAAACCGGGGCTTTGATCGGTATAAACGGCCTGGAAGTAACCGCCGAAGTGGATATCAGCCGGGGTTTGCCGGGATTTCACCTGGTGGGACTGCCGAGCGCCGAGGTTCGGGAAAGCCGGGAACGGGTGCTGGCTGCCTTGCGGCACAGTGGAATTCGCATTCCGGTGGGCAAGATAACCGTCAATCTTGCCCCGGCCGGGATCCGCAAGGAGGGGGCATATTTTGATCTGGCCATCGCCATGGGGATTTTCACCGCCGGCGAAACCGTGTCACGCGAGGATGACCGGGGCACACGTCCGAGCGCCCTGTTCATCGGCGAATTGTCCCTGTTCGGGGAGTTGCGGCCGGTCCGGGGATTGCTGGCCATTGTGCTGGCGGCTTCCAGGATGGGCAAGAGACTGGTCGTGGTGCCTTCCGAGCAGACCTGGGAAGCCGGCCTGGTCGATGGTGTCGAGGTGGTGGGGGCCGAAACCCTGGCGGATGTCATCCGGTGGTGGCGCACCGGGCGTAAGCCGGACTCCGGGAAAGGCGGGCAGCGTCCGGTTGCGGGCAGGCCGGAAAAAGGTTCCCTGGATTCCCCGGAAACCCTGCTGGCGGGTCTGGAGGGGCAACCACTGGTACGAAAGGCCGCGATTTTGGCGGCGGTGGGAGGGCATCATCTTCTGATGGTGGGCCCTCCGGGGACGGGAAAAACCCGTTTGGCGAGGATTCTTGGCCTGCTGCAGCCGGCCATGAACCGGGAACAGGCCATGGAGGTGACCCGGATCCACAGCGCGGCGGGAATGCTGGGGGAAGGTTCGCTCATGGTCCGTCGTCCGTTCCGCGCGCCTCACCATACGATCACGCGGGCAGGTCTGGTGGGCGGGGGCGCGGGCCCGAGGCCGGGTGAAGTAACCCTGGCCCACGGAGGGATCCTGTTCCTCGACGAATTGCTGCAGTTTTCACCCGCGGTGCTGGATGTCCTGCGGGAGCCAATGGAAGAAGGTTCCATCACTCTGGTTCGAAATCCTGGCCGCCACACTTTTCCGGCGGGTTTCCAACTGGTGGCCGCCATGAATCCCTGTCGCTGCGGTTATCTGGGCAGCACGGTTCGCGCCTGCCGATGCACGGCGGGGGATCGATCCAGGTATTTGTCCCGGATGTCGGGACCGCTCCTGGACAGGTTTCACCTGTTCGTGGAAGTGGGACAATGGCAGGGAAAATTTCTGACCAGGAAAAACCACGGAGTTTCGAGAGGTTCCGGCAGGGAGGATTCTCCGCGCCCCTGGAGGGAGCGACCGTCACGTGAAGATCTGGCTGTCGCCCGCCGGTGTCTTGCCGGATGGAAGAACAGGTCCGACCGGGACTTGTTGACCGCCGGGGCGGCCGGGTTCCTCGATGATTCGCGAGTACCTTTGGGCCTGTCTCTCAGGGGTGTGAAACGATGTGTGTCGGTCGCCCGAACCCTGGCTGCCCTGGACCGGCGGCAACGCATCGGCAAGGCCCAGGTGCAGGAGGCGCTGGAATTTCGGCGGGAGATAGCCGCCTTGTCCGGGGACCAGGTCTGGTAAAAAGGATCAGAAGGATCCTTGCACTCCGATGCTCCAGTTGAGCAGGGTCAGCGACTGGGAGCTGAATTTGGTGACCACCTTTTCGTCCACCGATCCGTCAGGATTCCTGGGATATTCATTGAGGGGCACCACGATGGTTCCCTCGTCCCGGGTGGTGAAATTATCCGTGGGGGTGAATTCGATCTCGTTCATGTGGGCGATGACCTCGAACCGGACGCTGATATTCTTGTCCACCAGGATACGCAGGCCGCCGCCGAAATTGATGTCATTCGCACCGGAGGCTCCATCGAAATAATTGGAGTTCATTTCGTACCACATCTTGCCGACACCGCCGGTCACGAATGGGTGCAGTTTCCCCGAGCCGTCATCGAAGAGGGACAACGGGTAGAGAACCGCGTTCACGGAGGCCTGAATGGTCAACAGGGAGCGCAGTTCGGCGTCGAATTCACCCATCGGAGGATTATCGATGATCGGGGCGCCGGGTTTGTTCTCGCGGCCTCGCCTGTTCGTGATGGTGGAGTTGTATTCCGTGATGGCGAGACCGCCGATTCCTTCGATGGAAATCCAGTCGGTCAGGTTGTAACCCAGGCGCAGGACCGGGTTGAACGCGCTTTCGCCCTTGATCTTGACGTCTCCCCAATAGGTGGCGTCGGTGGTGTATTTGTAGATGATCTGATCATGTTCCCACAGGACCTTGTTGAAATCGATGAAACCGAATGCGAAGCTGACTTCAATGGTTCCACTTTCGATCTTGGGCTCCCACGCTTCAATATCCTCTTCCTCGATATCGAGTTCATCCAGGGCGGAAGATGATTCACGACTCAATTGGAAGGTTGGCTGGGGCTCTTTGGGGGATTGCGTGTCCTGGGGATCGCTATCCTGGGCAAGCAAGGGAGTACAAACCGTGATCATCAGGAGAATGATCAAAGCAGACACGGATTTTTGGGACATGAATCGGCTCCTGTCCAGGACTTTGCCCGGGCTAGCGGGGATGCAGCCTAAAGTTACTCACGAATAAATTTCAGGTGCGACCACGTTAGTGTCAATGATAATAATAAATGGCAACTCTTTTGGTCCCTGGTCGTGATATCACTATACTGATGTCACCCTACCTGGAGAAATGAGACGATTCGTGCCTCGAACCAATCTTATGTTCCCTCGGATGTCCTTTCAAATGTTCCTCATTGGCCATTTCACTTCCGGAGCGGCGCGGAGATACGTCGGCTTGGCCGTCTTTGTGCTGGTCGGATTGACCCTGGCGACGCCGGTCCATCCCCAGGTCATGTTTCCGGGGCCCGCGGTGGTGGAAATGACCGCCGAGGCGCTCAGTTCGGTTTCCCTGCCCCTGGAGGTCGGGAGCGGCGACTTTCTGGTGAGCGGGGTGGGTGACGGAACTCTCACCCTCCATCGTTACTCTTCCGGCGCCGGCAGATTCCTTTTGATCAAGACATTCCTGGTTGGAGGGATGATTGTCGATTTGATCCCCTGGGAGGGACGTCCTCTGCTGAATCAGGGCGTGGTGGCCGCCATCGTTAATCCGGACCGTCTGGTTTTCCTTCAGGTACGGCCGCAGCCTCCCTATTTCACCATTGAGGGGGAGGTGCTTCTGGAGGAGGATCCCGGCACGGTTTCCTTCCTCGGGGAACTGACAGGAGGTGTCCCCGAATTGGCCGTGTCGCTTCCCGGAGTGGACAAGGTTGCATTCCTGGATCAGACAGGGGAGTTGTGGAGTATTTCCTCGGTGCATGACACGGGGGACAACCCTCAATCCATTCTGGGCATTGATCTGGATGGAGACCAGGTCCGCGAACTGGTGACGGCCAACCGGGGTCCGCTTTCCGGAACTCTCGGCGTGTTTCGTAAGGATCAGTCCGGTGGTTATGCGCAGACCCAACAGGAATTCACGGCGGGATCTCCCACCCGCTTGGCCAGCTACGACATCGATGGCGACGGCCTGCTTGAACTGGCCACGACCGTGGAAGGTTTACCTCAGGTAATCCTGCTGCGCGAGGTGGCCGGACAATTGACCGAGTTTGAATCGGTCGAACTGACACTTCCGGCAGACGGTCTGCATTTAACCGTTCTGTTCGACGGAACGCCCGGGCTTTTTACATCCAATCGGGACCGGGGACTGGTTGAGTTTTTCCAGTTCCAGCAAGGCGCCTGGGTTCGGCGTAATTCCTATTATCCCGGCTGTCATCCCCTGGCCATCACCTCCGGCAACTTCAACGGCGATGGAGGAAGAGACCTGGTGTCGATGGGTGGAGACGTGGACCGGGTGACCGTCATGTTTGCCAATCCTCAACCGGGGTTCTGGGGCTTTCCGGCTCTGGCTCTCAATGCCAGCCCGAGCGGTTCGGCCCTGGCTGATTTCGATGGAGACGGCTGGCGTGACCTGGTTGTTTCCTACGGGAACAAACCCATGCTCAGTTTCTTCCCCGGCTTGGCCGAGGGAGGCTTCGCAATCTCCGCGACTGATTTTCCGCTCGCTTTTTATCCCGGCCAGATTGCCGTCCTGGACACCGATGACGACCCAGAGCCGGAACTGGCAATTCTGGATGGATCCGGCGGCATGGTGCACATTGCGGATTTTATCTCCGGACTCGGATTTTCCATCGTGTCGCAGACACCGACGGGGGTTTCACCTTTCTTCGTCTCATCCAGGGACATGGATGCAGACGGTTTCGGAGACCTTTTGGTCCTCACCCGGGAAGAGGACGAAATCCGCGTTCTGTTCGGCGCCGGGGACCATACCTTCCCGACTCGAATCGCCATGGGCCTGGTCAATCCCGCCGTTTGGATCTCGGTCCTTGATTTGAATGCCGACGGCCTTGCTGATCTGGCCTTTACCGACGGGATCAACCGTGTCTGGTCCACGCTCAATCAGGGTGACCGGACCTTTGCCGGCATGGATTGGCTGAATGCGGGGTCGGGCGCCAGGATCATGGCGGTAGGGGATCTCGATCAGGATCTGGATGAGGATCTCGTCGTGGTCAACAAGTTCGACGAATCCCTGACCATGTTCGAAAATACCGGTGATGGTGTTTTGACCAGACGCATCGGCGCCCACACCCTGACAAGCGCGCCGTCCGGGATTCTCATCCGGGATCTTGATCTGGATGGCCGCGCCGAGCTCTTGATGAATCTGCGCCAGGAAAGAATGTTGGGCGTTTCCTACCAGGTGAAAAACTGGGAATATTCTCAAACCACGACTTTTTCAGGTGGTCCCGACGTGACGGATTTCCGGGTGGAAGATTTCAATTTCGACGATGTTCCGGATATCCTGACCTTGGACCGTTCCCTGATGCTGGGATTGACGCTGCTCAACGTTGAACAGGAGTTGGTGGCGGTGGAGCCCGAAGCGCTGGCTGTCGAATGCGGTCCCCTTTTCCTGGAAATCAGGATTGAACCTGACCGTCCCGGGCCATGGCAGGTTGATTTCGGTGCCCGGGGGCGGTGGACTCCTCTGGCCGTTTCAGGTCAAGCGGTATTGGGCGAGATGGATTACGACAGGGGAACCTGGATCCTGACCGTGGACCGCGGGGATTTGAGCGGACCCACTCGGGAGGGTCTCCTTCGTTTGACAGTGGGAGAGGGCGACCAACTGGAATCTCTTGATCTATCACTGATGGATTTATGTCCTGAAGCGGTGGAACGGGATCTGCCCCTGGTGGTCTGGGCTCGAAAGCCCTGGCCCAATCCCTTCAATCCCCTTGTCAACGCCAGATTTGCCCTCAGCCGGGGAGCCACGGTGCAGGCCGATGTGTATGATTTGACCGGAAAGAAAGTCGTGGTCCTGGCGGACGGGTGGTTCGAGGCCGGGGACCATGCTCTTCAGTGGGATGGAAGGAAAGCCGGCCGACCGGTGGGGGCGGGAGCCTACTTGTTGAGGATAAGCACGCCCGCAAATATCCTGGTTCACAAGGTCATGTTGATCAAGTAGGTCCCAGCTGTCTTTTCAGGGCTCGAGATAACGAACCTCTTTCACCAGTCGAACCTCGAATTTTTCCCATACCGCCGATTGCATCCGGGCGGCGAGTTTCAGCACGTCGGTGCTCGTGGCAGCGCCGGCGTTGATTATCATGTTGGCGTGTTTGGCGAAGACCCGGGCATCACCTTCACTCATGTCCTTGGCTCCGGCCTGTTCCAGCAGGACGCCGGCGGCCCGGCGGCGGCCGCCCGGTTCGGCGGCGGGCAGATTGCGGAACCAACTGCCGGCGCTGGGCACATCCACGGGATGTTTGGTCCGGCGGTCGAGAATTTTTTCCTGGCGCAATCCGGCCGCCTGGTCCACATCGCCCCGCTGAAGTTTCAGCACCGCCTCCAGCACCACTGTTCCGGTTTCGCGAAGGTCCGTTTCCCGGTAGCGGAACCCGAATTCCTCCGGGCCGACCGTCTCCAGCCGGCCGTCTGGGCGCAATAGAAGGGCTTCGACCAGGAATTCCCCGATTTCATGCCCGTAACAGCCCGCGTTGCCGACCAGGGCCCCGCCGAGGGTGCCCGGGATGCCTGAGGCGAATTCGAGGCCGGTCAAGCCTAGATCCAGGGTGCGTTCGATGAGGTCGTCGAGGGAAATACCGGCGCCCGCGCGTACGGTATCCCCCTTCCGGTCCAGGTTTTCGGTGGATATATGCAGGATCAGGCCCTGGAAGCCGCGATCGTCCGCGAGGACATTGCTGCCGCCTCCCAGGATGAAAAAGGGGATTTGCCGCTCCAGGGCCAGCGCCTGGAACCGGAGGGCCTGTTCGGGGTTACTTACACGACACAAAAGGGCGGCCGGGCCGCCCACCCGCAGGGTGGTCAGCGAATTCAGGGGAACCGATTGCCGGACTTGGGATTGCAGGTCCAAAGGCAGGGATTCCAGTAATGTCCGGGCATTGTCCACGGTTGAACCTCTCTGCCGGATCTGTTCGCCGGCGGAGTAAGCATGGGCGAGTTCGTGGATTTCGTCAACCCGGGTTGGCGTTTGAGGCCGGCACGGGGTACATTTTCCCCGTTAGCCGTAAATTAGTCTTGATTAGGGACAGTGATTGCCGGTGCACGAGAAAAGAATCATTCAGGGAGCCTTTGTCGTTTCGTTGCTGTTGCACCTGGTGTTTGCAGCGGCGACGTGGCGCATCCCATTTACACCGAGCGTGAATCCCGCCATGGCCGACGACCTGGAGAGGGAAGTCGAACTGTTTCTGATACCTGATGAGTCGGGCGAGGATGCCGCCACCGAGATGCCCAAAGCCTACACCGCGGTTCCCGATCGCCAGGCCAGTGAAACCCCGCCCGAGGATCCGGACTATCTGGCCTTGCATCATTCCCTGGCCGCGGACAACAAGATGGGCGGCGATTCCAATACGCCCGCCGCGGACGAGGAGTGGGTGGCGGACCAGGTCCAGATCGATAAGGATGAGCAGGCCGGAGCCGACGGTGCCGAGCAGGCCCAACAGCCTCTGCCGGAGACGGAATCGGCCACCAGTCCCCAGGAATCGGGGGAAGCGGGTAAGGAACAGGAAAAGGTCGACGGTGAGGATCTCGACCCTGCCGGTGAATGGGTCCTGCCCCGGGAAGATCCCGAAACCGGTGGATCCGATCAGGGCGAACAGGCCGATGAGCAGAATGAGAAGAAGCCCGAGCTGGATGACTGGTGGGGCGGCGAGGCCCCCTCGATCCTCAAGGAAGGCGAAGAAGGCGCCGTGGGCGATCGTGGCTTCGATTTCAATCAGGTGGCTCGGGGCAAGGTTCGGGCGGGAGTGGCCATCGACGGCGACTTCAGTCTGAACACATACGAATGGGACTACGGTCCCTGGATGCGCCGGTTCCAGAATGAACTCTACCGCCACTGGATGGCTCCCTACGCCTACCGACTCGGTGTGATAAGCGGGATGACGGTGATCAAGCTGGTCATCCGCAAGGACGGCAGGGTCCAGTCCATGGAGGTTCTGGAAACCGAAGGGCATGAGTCGCTTCACGACGCTTCCGAGGCGGCCTTGAAGGCGTTTGCACCCTATTGGCCTTTGCCCGATCATTTTCCGGAAGAGAATCTTGTTATCACCCTCGGCCTGCACTATCCTGCGTTTCGGCGTTAGGGATTGAGACGGCACCCCGCAGGGGAGGGTATTCCCTGCATAATTGTTACGATGGAGGTTTGACCCCAGATGTGGGAAATGATACTTGCCGGACGCTACATGATGATCCCCATCATCCTGGCCTCGATGGTGGGAATGGCCGTGCTCATCGAACGGATCTACGTGCTGAGGCAAAGGAGCATCATCGTTCCCGAGATAGCCGAAGCGGTCATGACCCTTTCGGCCAGCCAGGACCTATCCGTGGCCTACGCCATCTGCGAACGCAGGCCGGGACCTTTTGCCACCCTGGTCAAGTCGGGCCTGGACCATGCGAACAATGACTGGACGATCATCCGTGATGTACTGGAGGAAACCGGACGCCAGGAGGCTACGCGATTGACCCGCCGGTTGGGTGTTCTGGAGACCGTGGCCGCGGTGACGCCCTTATTGGGTCTGCTTGGCACCGTGCTCGGTATGATCCGGGTTTTCGCTACGATTTCCGCCGCCGGGCTCGGCAATCCCGAAACCCTTTCCAGCGGCATCAGTGAGGCCATGGTCACCACCGCCGCGGGGTTGATCATCGGTATTCCCGCCCTGGTGGCCTACAATTGGTTGAACGGGCGGGCCGATCGTATCATCTTTGACTTGGAGTACTATTCCTCCAAGGTCCTGGACACCTTGCGCCGCCGGCAGATTGAAACTTTAGCCGCCGGGAATATGAATACTGAAACGACGGCGGGCCGATGAATTTCCGTCCCAAAAACAAGGGCCGCGGGCTGATCATCAACATCACCACCCTGATCGATGTGATGTTCCTGTTGTTGATTTTCTTCATGGTCACTTCGACCTTCAAGAATCAACCGGCCATCAACCTGGTCTTGCCCCGGTCGGCCACGGCTTCCGAAACAGTGGACACGCCGGCCGTCCTTTTCCTGACATCCGAAGGCCTGGTCTATCTCAACGACACGCTGATGGACAAGGAGACCCTGGCCGTACGACTGAAAGAGATGCACGATGAAAACGGCGAGGACCGCATGGTGCTGCGGGCGGATGAAGATGCCGCCCACGGGGACGTCGTGGAATTGATCGACACCATCAAACAGAGCGGGTTCACCCGCGTCAGTCTGTCGGCCCGGGTGCCGGCCGCGCGCTGACGGCCAAGGAGAGGCGAATTTGAAGTCCATCATCGACGGCGCCGAAAGGCATGGCTACTCCAACAAGTGGATCGGCATGGGGTTGGCACTCATCACCGCCCTGGCGGTTTTTGTGATCCTGACGGTCACCGGCTGCACCAGCGACGAGCCCAATCTGGTGGGGACGGCTCTGGTGACCGACCATGTCGACACCGTTCTGTTCGCCCTGGGGGCGGAGGATGTCACCCATTATTCCGCCCTGCGAGTGGAAAACAATCCCGATCCTTCCAAACGTTATGACGGCATCACCGTGGACAAGCAGGAAGTCCTGTACATGGGGGAGCAGGGCGGTACGCGGTCCGGGGCCATCATCGCCAACTTCGATTTCAGCGACATCTTCAGCAACGAATATCCCGAAGAGCTTTTTACCGAAGAGAACATCAGTGCGGTCAAATTCAGCCTGACCAAGTTGAAATACTATACTGCCTTGGATGACTCGGGGTCGGCCACAGGTAAGCCGGTGGATCTCTACTACCAGGTGCAGGTGTTGGATAGTCCCTTCAATCCTGTCGACTACGAAAACTACCCGGTACCTCCGGTTTCGGGAGTCGGTCCCTTTCTTAACAGTGATTTCGGGACTCCAAAATCAAGCAACGAGCCCTTGATGCGTTTCTGGGACGCCAGCGATCTGCTGGGGTGGATCGCCAACAGGGAAAAGGTCGGCATCATCGTCACCTTCGGCGACGGGTCCGATCCGGGTCTGGTCGGTTTCGCATCAAAGGAACTGAAACACTTCAACGAGCTGGACGCGTTGTTTGTCGGGACG
>JAGLCY010000095.1 GCA_023270185.1 Candidatus Krumholzibacteriia bacterium
CTGCTTGCAACCGACGAAGACACCTCCACCTTCGACCAGGTTCCCGAGGCGCCCGCCGATGTGGACAGCGGCTTCCTGTTGCGCACCGGTCTGCGTTCGTATCCCGCCCTGTATTTCGATCTGTCGGCCCTGCCGCCCCATGCCTTCATCAACAGGGCGCTGCTCAGCATCACCAACGACCCGACCGCCGGCTTCGGCAACCTTGGTTCCATCGCGGTATCGGAGTGGGATGTCGCCCGATTCGGGGATCCGTACCGCACCATGGAAATCACCGAGCTATGGGATGCCGGCCTGACCGGGTCCGGAAGGTACAGCTACCATGTCACCGGCGCCAGGAGCCTGGATCCTCCCCGCATGGAAACCATTCAGCTCGACGTTACCCAGGCGATCCTTCGCATCATCAATCAGGTCTATTATGGGACTCGGGGGTTTATCCTGACCGGTGCGGAGGACTTTTTCCCGGAGGGTTCGGCCGAGGTGAACCCGGATTTCTATTACCGTGAGTTCAGGTTCAAGGGCACCGCCGCAGCGGACCAGGCCCACCGGCCCCAGTTGAAGATCACCTACAGTGTGGTCAACGATCTCGACGGGGAGGGGGAATGATGTCTGTTTCCCCTCACGGATCAACGGGGCCCCGAGTTTCCTGGTCCCTGATTCCCGTCTTTGCGATGCTGCTGGTGATCTGGAGCGGATCCCGGCCCGCTGCCGCCCAGACTCCCTTCGCCATAGGCAACATCGGCCAACGGACCACCCTCGAGGATGCGCGGATGGTCGGCCGCGGCGGCTGGGGAATGGCCGTCACCGATTCACTCAATCCCGGTTTCAAGAACCTCGCTTCCCTTTACTCGCTGCGCCACCTGGTATTGAAGTTCACCGGCTACGGCGACAATGTCGAATCCCAGGATACGCGTGGGGAACGGATGAATTCACGGGTCTTTGTTCCGGACGTACGGGTGGCCGGTCCGGTGATCAAGGAGCGACTGGCCCTGACGGCCGGTTTGGTCGTGCACCGTTCGACCCAGTACCACACTCTCATTGATACGACCTGGACCGCTTCGGTGTGGGGTGATTCAGTCATTGGATCCGAACAGTTCGAAAGGATCGGCAACCGTTTCAGGGTGCCGGTGGGCGGCGCCCTGAAGATCCTGCCCGGGCTGGCCGTCAGCGGCTCGGTCAATATCGAGGCAGGGTCACTCAAGGGAACGGTGAACAACTTTTTCAACAATCCCGGCTACTCCGCGAACAACCCTTTTTACCAGACCAACGTCAAGGAAACCAAAGACGAATTCCACGGCACTTCCCAAACCTGGGGCGTGTTGCTGAACCCATCCTCCTGGTTCCAGGTCGGGGCCTCCTGGACTCCCGCCCACAAGATCGAGGCGGACAGGAAGGTAACCCATTTCGGGGTGAGTCATCGGAATTCTTCCTCCTATACCATGGAGATGCCCGCCGAATATATGGCTGGAGTCCAGTTGCGTCCTTTCGGACGTTTCCGCCTCGGCGGTGACGCCCATTTTCAGGAATTCAGCAAGTTCACCGGTCCGGATGAATGGATGGCGGACATGGAGGATGAATTCAGCTTGTCCTTCGGTATGGAGCGCATGCAGGGAAGAATCCGCAGGGGTGGTTTTTCCAACGCGCCGCTGAGGGTGGGGGCGAGCTTCAAACGTTGGGCCTATCGAGTGGGTGGAAACGTTGTCGACGAAAAGACGATCAGTGTCGGGACGGGCTTTCCCTTTCGTCAAAATCTGGGAGAGTTGGATTTGGCGTTTTCCTACAGTTTGATCGGTGATCTGGAGAAAAACGGTGTCGAGAGCACTGTCTGGCGGCTGACCTTGTCGGTGACCGGCTTGGAACGATGGTGGTAGGATGACCGGCTGACTTCCAGGGAGCGCCGGCCGGGTTTTATAACTTTTTCAGGGAGAACGATCGATGCGTCGTGTATTGGCCTTGAGTTTCATCGTTGTTGTGCTGACTGCGGGTCTGATGTCCGGCTGCAAGGACGGGGTGCCCCAGAGCGACCTGGAAATGTTCATAGTCCGGACGGCCGAATTCGAGGGCCAGGCGCTGCAGGACACCTTGCGTCAGATCGCGGCCGGGGAACCGCCCTACAACGGGTATGCGAATTTTATTCTCGGCAACGGGTTTTACAACAGCGCCTCGGACAGCGCCAGGTACGGTGGGTGGAGCAATCAGGGCGCCCAGGCATTGCTGGACAGCGCGGAAGTTTATTTCAGTCTGGCCGTGGCCCAGGACAGCACCTTCATCGAACCGATGGTGAACCTTGGCTCGATCTGGGATGATCGCGCCGAGACGATCGGAAACCGCCAGCAGTACGACGAACGCCTCGCCGAAGCCAAAAAGTTCTACAACATGGCCCTGGCGGTGGATCCCGGCGACGAAAAGGCCCGTTGCAATCTGGGATCCCTCTACCTGAGGCAACGGCGGACGAGCGAAGCCCTGGCGGAGTTCGAGAAGACCCTCGAATACAATCCGGAAAGTTCCCTGGCTCACTACAACATCGCCATCATGTTTGCGGAGGCGAAAATCTACCGCGAAGCCCTGGCCGAGTGGGAACTGGCCTCCAAATACGATCCTGACGGGGACATAGGTGACCGGTCGCGGGAGAACATCAAGATCGTCCATGATTTGATGAACGCGCCCACGCCGCCCATCGGCAAATGACCTTTCCTCTGCCGATTCCGGATCCCCTGCGTCAGGCGCTGCCGCCGGGCACGGGGGTCCTGCTCGGCATCAGCGGCGGGGTCGACAGCGCTGTTTCCCTGGCCCTGCTTCGCGCCCTGGACTGCGACGTCCAGTGCGTCACCTTCAAGAATTTCTGCTATTCCGATGATGATGCATTCACCGACAAGTCGTGCTGTTCCCTCGATGCCATCGATGATGCCCGCCGCCTGGCGCGGTCCTTCGACGTTCCCCACTGGGTCAGCGACGTGGAAAAGCCGTTCAGGCAAAGCGTCATCGAACCATTCGTGGACGAATATGCCCGGGCTCGCACACCCAATCCCTGCCTGGACTGCAACGGGGTGGTGAGATTCCCGGAACTGGTCCGCTTGGCTGAACGGCAGGGCTGTGCCTTCGCCGCTACCGGCCACTACGCCCGTATCGCGCGCGGCCGCCTTTTGAGAGGTCTGGATCCGGAAAAGGACCAGTCCTATTTCCTGCATCGTGTCGACCGTTGCCTGTTCGACCGGTTGGTTTTTCCCTTGGGTTGGTACGTCAAGGATCAGGTCCGCCGGGCGGCCCGTGAACTGGGCATACCGGTGGCGGACAAGCGGGACAGTCAGGAAATCTGTTTCGTTCCGGAAGGGGACCGGGGTTTTCTGTTTGAACAGATTTCAGACGGCGACGATCGGGCCCTGGTTCCGGGGGATATCGTGGACAGGTCAGGCGGGATCCGGGGGCGCCACCGGGGCTTGATCCATTACACGGTGGGGCAGAGGAAGGGATTGGGAATCGCGGCGCCGGATCCTCTCTATGTCCTGGAACTCGATCTGGATGCCGGTCGTCTGGTGGTCGGCTCGAAAGAGGAACTGCGGACGCTGACAGTGGAGGGTGACGATTTCGTGCCGGCGGTTCCGGATTTCCCCGCCCGCTGGAGCAGCGATGATCCCCTGCCTGGAATACCCGACACCGACGGCGGTGAAGCTGTCCTGAGGATCCGCCACCGCCACGGGGGAGCCAGGATAGGTGGATGGATTCTGGAAGGGGACAGGATCCGGGTGGACCTTGTGGAACCCGTGGACGGGGCCGCTCCGGGCCAGGGGCTGGTCCTGTATGGTGGTGACATGGTGCTGGGCGGCGCCCGGATCATTTCAGACAGCCGTTAGGGAAGGAACAATACGTTGCGAAACAGGTTCACAAGCAGGTTGTTCATCGTCGGCGGGATCGTCATTCTGATCCTGGCAGCGTTGTTCCTGGGGGCGCCCCGGCTGTTGCCCGGGGATCTGATCAGGGATGAAATCATCCGTGAATTGGAAGGCGCTACCGGGGCCCGGGTCACTCTGGGCGAGGCGCGACTCCAGTGGCGCTGGGGCTGGAGCGTGACCTTGCGGGCCGGGACGATCAGCGGTACGGGGGCTGCCCTGGCCGCGGCCACGGGGTCCGCCAATGACCTGGAATCGTACTCCGTCGAGATAGAGGAACTCAGCGTGGCGCCGGCCTTGTTGCCCCTGATTCGGAAACAGTTGGTCGTCAAGTCGGTCCAGCTGACCGGGCCCCGGCTCGACATCAGCCGGCGGAATGGTGAGGTGGAAGCCGCCGGTTTCGCGGTAAGGATCACTGATCTGAATTTGGGACTGGCTCAGTCGGAGGCTCAGGTCCCCGCCGATCTTTCCCTGGCCTTCAAGGTATCCGCGGACAGCCTTGTCCTGCAGGGGATTCCCTACACCGGGCTGGACATGAGCGGCAGCTATAAGGACAGGGTCCTGGAAGTGGCTGCATTGTCGGTCCGTCGGTCCAGCGGTACCCTGAGAGGGACCTTTGTCGTGGATTACTCCGGGAATCCCGGGGGACATCTTGAATTCGAGGCGGAAGCGGAACTTGTTCCCGCTGACGCCCTGTTGGTCGAATGGGCCCCGGAAATAGGCCAACGCCTGGATTGCGATTTGAACGCCACGGTGGACGGAGGTTTCGACCTCGGAGATAATGCCACCGTCCAAAGGACTTTGGACATATCAGGTGTCCTGACCGCGGACGAAGGGGTTTTGCGCGCGACCGACTGGCTGAGGGATGTTTCAAGATATCTGGGGCAGAGGCAGGATCTCAAGGACGTTCGCTTCAGCACCCTGCGCCACGAGTTCAGGATGAGCCGGGGCCGGTATCTGGTTGATGAACTCATCATCAGCGGTGGCGATACGGACTGGCGGGGAAGCGGTTGGCTTGATCCGAAAGGGGCCATCGCCCTGGATGTCGACGTGAAGCTGCCGCCCGGTTTCACCCCGGACCTGGGCAATTGGTCTTTTCTGGCCAAGTCCCTGCGGGATGCCGAAGGACGGATCAACCTGCCCCTGAAACTGTCCGGCAGGTCTGCCCGTCCCACAGTGGGCGTGGATCTGGGCCGGTTACAGCCGCGGTAAGGGGCGGCCGGAGCGCGGGAATCGGCCATCGCCTTGACAAATGGAAATCCAAATAGTACCGTGCCCTTCCGCTGAAGGATCGGTGGCCTCGCGAACATGCGGCGGGATCGTGAATCAGATGGGAACTGGCATGATACCAATGGGATCCGTAAGGCCTTGGTCCTGAAATGGTCCTGAGATCCGGAGGGCTAGTCCTAATTGGTAAGGCAGCGGTCTTGAAAACCGCCGGGTGAAAGCCCATGGGGGTTCGAGTCCCCCGCCCTCCGCCAGAATTTGGAGAGGTGGCCGAGTGGCTGAAGGCGCACGCCTGCTAAGCGTGTTTGGGGAAACTCAACGAGGGTTCGAATCCCTCCCTCTCCGCCAGATATTGTTATATTGTGTCAGCGGATACTGACAAGGTGCGCCCATAGCTCAACTGGATAGAGCGTCTGGCTACGGACCAGGAGGCTGGGGGTTCGAATCCTCCTGGGCGTACCACTTTTTGGCCCCGCGGTTTTCCGCGGGGCCTTTTTTGGAGGCGGAGATGAAACTGCTGACCGTTGCATTTCTTTTTTCAAGCATGGTGTTGGCTTCAGCATCCGGTGTCGCCTGGGCAGGCCCATTTTTTCTAAAAGCCCACGGCGGGTTTTCCCTCTTCAATCCCGATGATGTCAACGATGCCCTGGATAGATTCAACGAGGCGGCTGGTGGCCCTTTCCTTGACCACATCGGAACCGGTCTGGATGTCGGATTGTCCGCGGGATATTCTCTTAATGATGAACTTGGTCTGGGGTTGGGGTATTCCCGCCTGTCTGGCAGCAGCGGTTTTTCCTGGGACGGGTATCTTTTCGAATATGATCTGCCAGCCGACCTCTATGAAATGTTTTTGGACTATCTTCCAGCCAACGATCGGAAGTTCCGCGTGGGAGCAGGGACGAGTTTGGGGATGATCCGAAGTGCCGCGGCTCTGCGGGCCGAGGATCCGGCCGAAGGAAACCTGGAGATTCCTTTCAGTGGTGTGGGCTTTCTGTTCACCGGCTCCCTCCTTGTGGATGCTGCCCTGTCACCGGCCTGGTCCCTGTACGGACAGGCAGGGTTCCGCCACGCGATCATCAATGAACTCAAGGTGGACGGGGAGGTGGTCTTCAATCCCGACAGTCTCGACGACAAGTTGCGATTCAATTACAGTGGCCTTTTCCTGCGTGTAGGGGTTCAATTCAGGCCCTGAGGTGGGATTGGCCCGGAATGGGCCTGTTTATTGCGTATAATACCGAATTGAGCTTAATCCAGGGAACCCACACCCCAAACGGGGTGTTGCTGTGGTTCAATGTGAGTGTGGAAGGATCACTTGTGACCAGTTTTTCGTCAATATTCCCCCGGATCGTGGGATGCAGTTTACTGGCTGCCTGCCTGATGGTGATGTTTTTCCCTGTCGCGGGGCGTTCAGCTGAGCCGGTGGCCGACTTCATACCCCTGTCCGAGATTTCCCCCGGCATGACCGGGTTCGGCCTGACGGTATTTGAAGGCACAAGAATCGATACCTTCGGCGTGCGTGTCGTGGGGGTTCAGGAAAACGTCCGCGCCGACGGCAGTTTTCTTCTCGTGGAAATCAGTGGGCACGGGCTGGAAATTTCCAGCATCGCACAAGGGATGAGCGGCAGTCCGGTCTATCTGGATGGACGGTTTGCCGGAGCCCTTGCTTTCGGATGGGGCGGCGCCCTCAAACCCATCGCCGGGGTGACCCCCGCTGAGGAAATGCTGGCCTTGCCGACCCGGCCAGTAGCTTCTTTTGAGGCGGAACCCGGGAGCCTGGCTCCGGACCTGCGCGGTCTGCTGGCGCCGGGATTATTCGGCGGGCAACTCGCGCGGGACCTCTTTCCCGGGGCCGCGTCGCCTGACGAACCGATCCGTTCTTCCTTTCCTGTTCCGGCGGGCCAGTGGCCCGCGTCCCGCGAAATGATCATGACCCTGCTGGAAGATTTGGCGACAAATGATTCCGGGACCTTGCCAGGTCCCGAGAGTTGGATCGTGCAACCGGTGGGTTTCACCGCACAGACGGTTGGCGGCGAGGTCGACCAGTCCGGTTCCGATCCTGCTTTCCAGCCGGGCAGCGCCTGCGCGATTCCCCTGATTACCGGTGACGCCAAGCTGGGGGCCATCGGAACGGTCACCTGGGTGGACGGTGATCAGGTTTTGATGATGGGCCATCCCTTCATGCAGCGCGGTCCGGTGGACTGGCCCCTGGCCACGGCTGAAATCCTGACCGTGTTTCCCAGCCGGCAGATGTCTTTCAAGATGGGGACCATCGGACATGTCGTCGGGTCGGTGCATCACGATCAGCGGGCCGGACTGTCCGGCAGGACGGGCCCCGCGCCCGCCATGGTGCCCGTCAGTGTGGAGTTGGAGTTGCCGTCCGTCGCGGGTGCTGCTGCCGGCGCGGAGAAACGATCCTACGAATTTGCTGTGGTGGATGACACCCAGTTGACGCCGACTTTGGTTTTCTGGGCCCTGTACAATTCCCTGCTGGCCGAGGCGGACGATGCCAGCCTGCAGAATGTGAGCTACCGGATCGAAACGATGTGGGAAGGTTCCGCCGCTCTGGAGGCCGAGCCGCTGGTTTTATCCGGGGTGACCTCCGGACCGGGTGGCGCCATGAGACTGGCCGCCGAATGGATGGCCCCCCTGGGCATTATCCTGAACAATTCCTTTGAGAAGGCGCGATTGAAGGAGGTCCGGGCCCGGTTGGTGATTTCAAGGCCCATGGCCACCGCGACAATTGTCGGGTTGACCGGGCCCCGCGTCCTGCCGGAACCCGGCAGTGAAGTGGTTTTCAGGGTGGAGATTCAACCACGCCTCGGGGAGCGACAGGTCATTGAAATGCCCGTCGTTCTGCCGGCGAATCTGGAACCGGGGTCCTTCAGGGTCATCGCCGCCAGCGCGGCGGAACTGTTCGCCTTCGAATCCCAGAGGGCGTCCGGGCGTTTCCAGGTGGCCGATCTGGGGGGCATTCTCGAAATCCTGCGCACGGGCCGTTCAGCAGACACTCTTGTCCTGGCGCTTCTGGCGCCGGGCCGCAACATGGTCATTCAGGGCCAGGAAATGCACAACCTGCCCGGGAGCGTTTCCCATCTGATCGAGACAGGAAACATGCAGGCTCCCAAAACCCTCGCGGATTATGTTCTGCGCACTGACCGGTCCATGCCCTGGGCACTCGGCGGGCACGCCATCCGGGCCCTGAGGCTGGAATCCGCCATCGAACCCATCAAGGAAGAAAGGCGACCATGAGAAGGATGCACGACCAAGTTTGGAAGATGCGCGCGATTCTTTTTTGCACTGCGCTTCTTGTGATCAGCGCCGGATCGGATGTTGTGTTGGGAGCTGGCCCCATATTCTGGGATTGGCCCGCCGACCGCCCGTTCGACGAGATGCAAATCGAGGGCGCGGCCATCGATATTGAAGGTAACCTGGTTGGCGGGTTGGCCGGCCGGACCGCCGGACCGGTGGGGCCTGAAGTATTTTGGCGGATCCTATCCGATGGGCGGGGCGGATATTACACAGGCACGGGCCACGGTGGAGAAATCCATCATACCACCTCCGGGGACAAGAGCCGCCTGGTGACCACACTTGAGGGAACCGAGGTTTTCAGCCTGTTGAGGCTGGACGGCGGTGATCTCCTGGCGGGCTGCGGCCCCGAAGGTCAGCTGTTTCGTATCGACGACAAGGGCCAGGCGACTTTGCTGGGCAGCGTGCCCGGAGGTTATGTCTGGGCCATGGCAACTGATCCTGGCGATGGCGCAGTCTTGCTGGCCGTTGGCAGCCCGGCGGCCGTTTTCCGGTACGATGCCGGCTCGGACAGTCTGGAGGCCGTGGTCGAACTGCCGGCCCAGAATGCTCTGGACCTGACTTTCGACGACCAGGGCCGCCTGCTGGTGGCCACCCAGGGGCCCGGTCTGATCTACAGCATCGATCCGGCCAGGCCGGACGACCTCAAGCTCCTGTTCGAGACTGCCCAGGATGAGGCCCGGCAGTTCATCAACGGTCCGGAGGGAGACCTTTTCGTCCTGGCCCTGAATACCGAGGGTTCCGGCCTGCAGGGAGGCGGCGTTTCACCGGGCATGGAGATGCCATCGGCCGCCCCGTCACTGTTTTCCCTGCTGATAGAGGACAATGGTCCCCAAATTCCCCGCGCCGCCCTGTACCGCCTGGAACAGGACGGGATAGTTGTTCCCTATTGGGCCGGTGATGTTGATTTGATGATAGCCGCCTGGAGTTCCCGTTGGGGATGGCTGGGGGGTGGGCCCTTGGCGGATGATTCCGGCCGCACGGTTCTGCACGGGCTTACGCCTCCTGTCGGCAGCCACCCGGTGGCCGGTTGGTCCGGTGGGGATATTCTGGACATCCTCGTGATCGGTGACAGCGGTAAGGATGAATCTATTATCGTGTGCCAGGCTCACCCGGGCAGCGTGACGGTTCTGGGCCGTTCCGGCAAGGAGGCCCGGGCTGCCGTGAGTCCGTCGTTGGACGGTGGTTTGCCGGTTCGTTGGGGCCGCTTGAACTGGACGACCAGCGGGGGTGCCGGCAAGGTAAAATTTACTGTCAGGGGCGGAAGCCGCTACGAACCCGACGAAAGCTGGACCGACTGGTCGGACAGTTGGTCGGATAAGGACCGGGCTATTCCCCTGGATCCTAGCCGATTTCTCCAATGGCGGGTGGAATTCCCGGCCACCGACGGTGAGGACCCCATCCGATTGACTTCGGTTTCGGTCAGCGCCTGGCAGGACAACCGGGCTCCGGTGATTGTCTCCTTCACCCAGGAGTATCTCAAGGCGATCCACCTGGGCATGATGAACAACCACAATGACAACATCACTCAGACTTTTCGCAGCGGTTTGCAGGCGGAGTTCAGCCAAAACAGCACCGCCGACCACCTGGCGGGTCCCGAGAGGGCCGTCGTGGGGCGGTCGGTGAGGGTCTTCACCTGGGAAGGGTCCGACCCCAACGGGGACCGGGTGATTTATGATCTGGCCTACCGGCGCCAGGGGGAGGAGGCCTGGAGGGATGTCCTGGTGGGCCGGGCCGAACTCCTGGGCAGTTGGGACACTTCGGAAATGCCCGATGGTCGGTACGAACTCCGGTTGACGGCCAGCGACAGTCCCGACAATCCGGGCCACCTTGCTGCTGAATCCAGCCGGAGCCTCGGTCCGATTCTCGTGGACAATACCGAGCCGGAAATTTCGGGCTTCAAGCTCAAGGTGCTGGACGATGGTTTTCAGGTCGATCTGACAGGCAAGGACTCCGGTGGCTTTTTGGCCGGCGCCCGGTTGCGTCTGCCGGACGGGACGACCGAACGGTTGGACCCCGTGGACGGGATCTGCGACAGCCCCACCGAGAAGTTCGCAGCGAAGATCGTCTGGCCCCGTCCGGGTGGTTTGACAGGTTCAGCGCCCTGGCGGGTGCGTGTGGAAGTCAGGGATCTGGCCGGCAACACCACCGTTGCCGAGGGTGAAGTCCGGTGAGCGAGAACGAAATATTCGCGGCTTTCCGCACCCATGAGCGCTGGATCGCCGAGGCCATGAAAGAAGCCCGCCTGGCCGCGGACAAGGGGGAAGTCCCCGTTGGCGCAATCATCGTCAGGGACGGACAAGTCATCGGTCGCGGCCATAACCAGGTTGAATCCCTGCGGGATCCGACGGCCCACGCGGAGATCCTGGCAATCGGCGCCGCCGGCGGCCACGGGGAAAGCTGGCGCCTTGAGGACACCACCCTTTACGTGACGTTGGAACCCTGCACCATGTGCTGTGGGGCAATCCTTTTGGCCAGGATAGCATCGGTGGTTTTCGGGGCATCGGATCCCAGGGCCGGCGCCGTGGTTTCCACCGGCCGCCTTCTGGATGGAAATCCCTACCTACGGCAGGTTGAGGTGGTCGGAGGTATTTCCGCCGGGGACTGCGGGGCCATTCTGTCCGATTTTTTCCAGTCCAGGCGGGATTGACGCCCGCGGGGGATCCGGAACCCGGCCATATTGATTTTGGTAAAGGTCGGTGCTATATTCCCCGCCTTGTTCCGGTGGAGAGGTGCGAGAGTGGCTTAATCGGCACGACTGGAAATCGTGTGTGCCGCAAGGTACCGAGGGTTCGAATCCCTCCCTCTCCGCCACCCGGTAACCGGTCATACGGGGAAATTGCGATTGCGGAGAGGTGCCGGAGTGGTCGAACGGGGCGGTCTCGAAAACCGTTGAGCCCTTCGGGGTTCCCAGGGTTCGAATCCCTGCCTCTCCGCCAGATTCTTGGAATGGTTTTGGATTTTTTGGGGATGTAGCTCAGCTGGGAGAGCGCCTCGTTCGCAACGAGGAGGTCGGCGGTTCGAGCCCGCTCATCTCCACCAACACATGATGGGTCAGGCCCGGTGTGACGCCGGAGCACTAATTCCGTCAGGACTGGAAAGTAGCAGCGGTACGTTACCTTCGACGTGTGCGCCGCCAGCCTGGCCCACCTCTATCAAACCTCGAAGACCCCCTTCAGCTTGATTTTTCCGAAAAACTAGGCCCGGCCCGGCCTGATCCTATGGTAGATTCCGGGACAGGAATTTTCGGCGGAGCGAGGTCCCGCCGTCCTGCATGACGGTTCATCATGCTTTATCAAGAGTGGAGCAGCATGTCCTACCAAGCCCTTGCCCGCAAATACCGTCCGGAAACCTTCGATCAGGTCGTGGGGCAGACCCACGTGACCGGCACCCTGCGAGCCGCCCTGCGTAAGGAAAAGCTCAGTCACGCCTACCTGTTTTCAGGTCCCCGCGGTTGTGGCAAGACCACGGTGGCCCGCCTGTTGGCCAAGGCCATCAACTGTCTGGAGAACCGGCAGGGCGATCCTTGCGGCACATGTGAGACATGCATGGCCATTGCCCGGGGAAATTATCTGGATGTTCTGGAAATCGACGCGGCCAGCAACACCGGGGTCGACAACATTCGCGAGCTGCGGGACATGGCCCAGTACTCGCCGAGTGAGGGCAGCAGTCGGGTTTTTATCATCGACGAAGTGCACATGCTCTCCAAGGGAGCCTTCAACGCACTGTTGAAAATTCTCGAGGAACCGCCCGCCCGGGTGTTCTTCTTCTTCGCCACCACCGAGCCCAACAAGATTCCGCGGACCATTCTCAGTCGCTGTCAGCGATTCGATTTTCGCCTGTTGAGCCGGGATGAACTGGCCGGAAGGCTCAATGAAATCGCCACGGCTGAAGGTGTGACCCTGGAGGATACCGGACTTCGGCTGCTGGTATCACTGGCCGAAGGCAGTGTGCGCGACGGTTTGAGCCTTCTTGACCAGGTTGTGGCCGGCGCGGACGGGGTCATCGACGAGGCTGCAGTGGTGGCGGCCTTCGGACTGGTCCGTTCCGAGCTGTTCATCGAACTGAACGAGGCGATCGTGACCCGCGATTCGGCCCGAGCCTTGCGGCTGGTCGCCGATCTGGCCGACGGCGGCCAGAGTCTCGAAGCCTTTGCCCGGGGTGTCGTGGCCAACTTCCGCAACCTGATGATCCTGAAGATCGATCCCGACCTCGCGCCCATGGTCGATTTACCACCCGACCAGGTGGAAACCCTGTCCGGCCAGGCGGGACAATTCCAGGAACAGGATCTGCTGGCCCTGATCGATCGGTCGAGTCGCCATTTTGAAAAGATCCATCGCAGCACACAGCCGCGGATCCTTCTGGAGGCTTCACTCGTGGAGTATTGCCGGTTCGAATCCAGGGTGCTTCTGGCGGACCTGGCCAGGCGCCTGGAGGCCCTGGGTGCTGATGCGACTGGAGGCGGATTGGGCGGCGGGGGTGTGGCCCGTGACGCTCGAGGTCCGGTCCCCAAGGTGCCGACACCCAAAGCACCGGCCCGGGGAGCGTCCGCCCGCCCCGCGCGTACCGGAGCGACTCCCGATCTTACCGCTGCCGACGCCGCGGTACCCGGTTGGACGGGGTTGATCGACCAACTCATGAAACAGAACCCCCGGTTGGGGTCTTGCCTCATGAACGGCTTGCCCCGTCTGGCGGAGGACGGGACCCGGTTGACGGTCTCTTTCACTGAAGACAAGAAGTTCCAGGTCACCAGCATCGCCGCGGAGTGCTCGACCATCGAAAAACAGATCAATGCCCTGTGGGGACGCAGGATCAAGGTCGAACTGGTTCTGGGAAAACAGGGTCAGGCCAACGAGGTGAAAGAGGAGATCCGGCAGGAAGTCGCTCCCACCCACCGCGAAGAACTCGACAAGGCCTGCAAGCAGGACAAGTCCCTGGGCGACCTGGTGGACATGATGGGTGGGCAACCCCTGCCCGACAGTGAGCGTGAACGCTGGGATCCCCCCAGCAAGTAATTAAAGTGAATCAGCCGGGGCCTCGGGCCCCTGGAGGAAATATGGATATCAACAAACTGATGAAGCAGGCCCAGCAGATGCAGGCCAAGATGGCAAAGGCCCAGGAAGAGCTGGAGGGCAAGGAAGTTTCCGCCGAAGTGGGCGGGGGACAGGTGAAGGTCGTGATGAACGGCAAACACCGTCTCAAGAGTATCGTCATTGCCCCCGAGGCACTCGATCCCGACGACATCGATTTCCTTCAGGACCTGATTGTCGCCGCGGTGAACGAAGGCGCCAAGAACGTGGATGCCCTGGTGGAAAAGGAAATGGGCTCCGTGACCGGGGGTATGAACATTCCCGGCATGGGTTGACCGTGGCGGGGAAATTCGACAATGGTGACGGCGGGGAATTCCAGTCACCCGCGCTGGAGCGTCTGGTCAGGAGTCTGAGCCGTCTGCCCGGTCTGGGGCGGAAGTCCGCCACGCGGTTGGCCCTGCATCTGGTGGGCCACGACGAGGCGGCCGGGCCCGCCGAGGAACTTGTCGCCGCGGTCACCGAGGCCAGACTCCAGGTGACCAACTGTTCGTCGTGCGGGGCCATCACCGAAGCCGATCCCTGCCGAATCTGCAAGTCCGAGCGCCGGGACAGCACCCAGATCTGTATCGTGGCCACCCCCGTGGACATCCTTCCCTTCGAGAAGGCCGGTTTCTACCGGGGGCGCTACTTCGTTCTGGGGGGGCTGCTGTCGCCTCTGGACGGAGTGCGCGCTGAGGACCTGCCCTTCCACCGTCTGGGCGTCAGGCTGGAGAAGGACGGAGTGAAGGAAATGATCATCGCCCTGGATGTCAGCGTGGAAGGGGAGACCACCGCGCTGTACCTGCAGCGGCTTTTCGCGGACAGGGACCTCCAGTTGACGCGGTTGGCCACGGGGATACCCGTCGGCGGCGCCCTGGCCTACGTCGACGAAGTGACTCTCCAGAGGGCCTTCCAGTTCCGCAGGACCTTCTGAATAGGGTTGGCCCCTTTGTTGCCGAATCCCATCAATTTGTTGAAATTCACGGTTAAGTGGACTCCCACAGGGACGATACCCTTTGAGAGTCATGTACTTTGTACGCTTAACGTCCATCGCCGGTTTGGCCGGCAGGAGATCGTTTCATGGTCAGAGCCGAATGGGCCATATTCGAAGAAGACTACTGGGCCATTAACAATGTCCTGGAGGATCTGCTGAAGAGCAGTCGTTCGGGCTTTGTGATGTTGATCGACCGGACCGGTCAGTTGATCAGCCAGTGCGGCCCCGACGTCGAATTCGATCTGACCAGTTTCGCCTCCCTCTGCGCGGCCGATTTCGAGGCCAATTACCAGCTCGCCAAATTGATCGGTGAAAAGGATTTCAGCACCCTGTTCCATCAGGGGGCCCAGGACAGCATGTACCTCGGCAAGATTGCCAAGGGCGTGGTCCTGGTGGTCCTGTTCAACAAGAGCACGACATTGGGCCTGGTCAGGCTGCGCGTGAAAAGGGCGATGGAGGAGCTCGATAATATCATCGAGACCCTTTACGAGAAGTTGGAGTACCGCAACGAGGAATACGATGAGATAGATGAGGCGTTCACTTTGGGAGTGGAAGCCGAGATTGATAGTCTTTTCGCTGACTGAGTCCGGGGAACCGTCCCCGTAACTGGCAGGTCAAAAGGGGTAGAGCCGTGTCGCTGATCAATTATTCGTCCCGGGAGATCAACTGCAAGGTCGTATACTACGGCCCGGGTCTCGGAGGGAAAACGAGCAACATCCAGTATGTCTACGAGAAGTTGGCCCCTGAGACCAAGGGCAAACTCGTGACGCTGGCCACCGAGATGGACAGGACCCTGTTCTTCGACTTCCTCCCCCTGGAGCTGGGCGAAGTCAAGGGGTTCAAGACCCGCTTCCATCTGTACACGGTTCCCGGCCAGGTGTACTACAACGCCAGTCGCAAGCTGATCCTGCGGGGCGTTGACGGAATCGTATTCGTGGCTGACAGCAGCGAGGCCCGCTTCGACGCCAACATCGAGGCCCTGTACAATCTGCACGACAATCTCAAGGAATACGATCTGAGCCTGGACGATATTCCCTTCGTGATCCAGTGGAACAAGCGGGATGTGCCCGACGCCATTCCCGTGGATGAGCTCAACAAGGAACTCAATCCCGAGGGTTACGATAATTTCGAAGCCGTGGCAGTCAACGGCGATGGTGTTTTCGATACTCTCAAATGCGTGGCCAAACAGGTGCTGCGTCAGCTGCAGACCGCCTGACCCCTGGCGGCACGCAGCCGGCCTGCCGGCGACAGATCAAGGGCGCGACGGAAACGTCGCGCCCTTTCTGTTGGTTGTGCCGTAGAGAATGTTTCCG
>JAGLCY010000096.1 GCA_023270185.1 Candidatus Krumholzibacteriia bacterium
TTCAAGTCCTACCCGAGGAGCCAATTCTTATTTGATGGCCGTTCGGCGAGTATGTCGAACGGTTTTCTGTATGTGGCAGTTACGTTTACGCCGTCGAACACAAAGTTCGGGCCGACGCATTTGAGGATCTTGGCTTGTTTCTCTGGATTCGCGGCAAGGATCGACGCCTCCACCTGTCATGTCGACAGGGAAAGGAGGTGCGGTACTTTGAACCGTCTCATACCAGCAATAGGCTTTATCCAAGCAGGCCTCGACACCCTCTCTCCAGAGCAGCTCGAAACGATCGATGCGGGCATGGATCTGTTCCCGCATTCCGTCGGTATGTTGCTGCAGATTCAGTCCGAATCCCACGCGGATGGACTGCTCAGCGATGACGAGGGAGATCTCATCCAATCCTGCTTGAGATCCTGGAACTCGTCGCCGGCGGCAATGAGAATCGTCGTGGCTGAGGCTATCTCAGCCCTTTCGGTGTAGCGTCTAGAAACTAATGTCTCCCAATTAACCTGGAAGAAGGGAGACATTAGTTTCTAGACGCTACAATTAAATATGTTTTCATTCCACCCAATGGAGTACATCCTTAATCAAACTCCAACGAGACTCTTGGATCTTTTTAGTCTCACCAAGAATCCAGTAATCGTAAAGCCTTCCAAATTCACCTGTTGCATCCATGACGTCAAGCCAAGTATTTACAACACAAAGAAACTCAAGCTGGTTAGATGCTACTGGGTAACTCATTGGGATTTGAACCAGCGGCTCCAGTGGAACAACGCTGAAATCAGGATAAAGTAAGGTCCAAAATGCTCCTGCTTCCGCAGACCAGATCCAACCATCCAAATCATCATGGCCACCACTTAGATAATCCAATGGAGAATCAATTGGAACTTTCGTTGCTCCAGAGAAATGATGTTCGAATAGTCGCTGCCTGGAAGAATGATGAATGATACCAATCTTGAAATTGTCGAAATCGCGAAGGTGCATTTGTCGTCCCATTTCCCCGCGTCGATGGTCCTCCACGATCACAGCCCCCGTTGCAACCATATAAGAATTTGAGAAGATAACAGAGCGAGGGGCTTGTGGAAGAACCATAGTTCCACCCATGAGAATATCGTAAGTTCCATCTCCTAGTTCCTTATGATATTTAGCTGAATCCGCTAGGACAAACTCTAATCTACAGTTGAGGCCAGCAGCCAGTCTACGGGCCAAATCCATATCCAGCCCTACCAAATCACCTCCTGAATTTATGAATGAATGAGGTAGATTATTGGAATAATACCCAACCCGCAGTGCTCCGTACCTCTCAATTCGTTTTATGACCGGAAGGCGTTTACGTTCCAGATCCAAAGATGGTTTTTCATTCAGGACAATTGATGATTCAGTGCTTACTGCGGCATGCATCCCCAGAGCGAGATTGTCTTTTGTATAAGCCACGTTTAGAGTGTCATCGAAAAAAATATGGACACAAAAAAGCACAGTGGCCCAAATTCCCAAGGTTAGAGCAAGAAAGGAAAGAACTCGGACAAGACGAACCCTGAGTAGACCACGCATGACAGCAGCAGTCATTACTGCCACAAATAAAAGATGGACCGCACCAAGCGCATCGCCAACTCTTTCACAGTAAATTCCAGATAGGATAAAAAGCTGGAACATGTCAGCTGGTAACTTTTGCAGATCAAGCAGGAAGGGCATAGCAACAAGTGGACTACCAAAAAAACTCAAACTACCTGCCAAGAGCAAAAGGGGGTATTGTACAAAAGCCATTGGCTCACCGCCAAACCAAGCAGCAAAAGGCAGAAACAATAAGGCCAACAATTTCCCTGCATGGGGAAATGGATAAATCAGCAAAATCACCATCCGGATAATATTCTTATCAGTAGGTCTTACTACTTCTTTGTTGCTGAACATTTGCCTTGTTTGTTCAATTAGCATCGGCAGAACAATAAAGACTTTTCCAGTTACAAAGGCCGTCATTAACGGAATTCTAACAGCACGAAAAACCTCTCCGTATTTGAATGGTGTTAAACCAACGATCAACCCTGGAAAAACTACAAATCCTATCAATCCAGCAGCAACTGAATATAGCAAAATATAGGCTTGCAATCGCTCGAATTCAACCAACTCAATCGTGCCAGCAGTGCTGGCAGCAATAGAAAAAATACCAAGGGGGGTGAGTTGCATCAGGAACCGGTTAACTCGCTCTAAAACATCGGTCATAATTTCAAAAGCATCCACCAGACCTTCCCGGTTTTGCATGGTATTGATTGCTGCACCCAAAAAAACACAGAACAACACTACAGCCGGAATGTGGTTGTTGGCCAAAGAGAAGAAGGGATTTGCGGGAATGAATAATTTGAGGAAATTCACATTTGCCACGGGTTCCAAAGTTGTAAAACTAAAGAAGGATGCTGATTTAAGCGGAGGTAATGTAAATGGAAGAAGAACAATTGCCAACATGGCGATAAACCAGGAAAGGGTCAGAAATCCGATGACAGCCGAAACCAAGCGCCTGTTTTTTCCGTGAGGCATTCCCCCAATATTAGCAATTAAAGCCACTGAAATGTACGGCAAAACAGTCATCTGTAAAAGACCAATATATACTTCACCAACTTTGGCCAAGAAGCCAACATGTTCCCCGAAAAACAAACCGCAAACAATTCCCCCCAACAACCCCAAAGCGGTTAATGAGGCTAAATCAAAACGCTTTGGAAATTTTTTCAACTATCCAACTCCCTTCGAACTGAATGGCCCAATTGTTAGTGCATCAAAGGGTGCAAAACCATTGCTGAAACTTCCCGCGGAATGGAGGAAAAGTCGACAGGCTTCTCTTTTTTTTGGGCAGACTTGAAAATCAGGTTCCATACGGTTCCCCTGAGAACACTTTCCAGTGAGGCCACATTTAGCGGCGGTAGTTCTCCAAGGTTACAGGCCTTCTCCAGAAGGTCGATATCCTGGTTCCGATGCAGTTCGATTCGATCCCGAATCCACGGAGCACAATCTGTTTCGTACCGCATGTAGGCCTGAAGGGTTGCAACGTGGTGGCTCATGTACTCGCACAAGAGTTCCCATTCAATTCGAAAGCTCTGGAGAGGGGAATTCCTCGGGTTCGTTCGGGTGAAAGCACGAATCCCCTCATGGATATTGATGTGGCAGACAACCAATTCGTCCAAGACATTTTGTTTGTTGTGAAATTGGCTTAAAAGCCTTTTCATAGAGATACCTGATCTTTTGGCTACCATCCCCATGGTCATGCCCTCGTACCCAATTTCCGAAATAAGATCATTTGCTGAAGCAAGTATTCTCTCGCAGCACTCATCCCTGTTTTTGCACTCAAAGGTTCTAGGATCTTTGAACTTCTTCACGGGATCAACCTCTTGTGTGGTGCTTGCTGGCAATCAAGCATTCGGAGGTCATATCTTCATACTCAAGAAAATTCATCAGATCCGGGGCATAGGTGTTAATGACGGCTTTAACTCCCTCAACCGCCCATCGCGGCATCGCCGCAAGTTCATTGGCAATTTTGATACATTCGTCCTGAAATTTATCCTCGGGAAAACGGCCATCGAGTAAACCGAGCCGGAATAGATCACTTGCTGACGTCGGCTTCTTAGAAAAAAGCAGGTCCCTGGCTTTCATATGGCCAACAAATCTGGGTAGAGTGAAACCCAGACCGCCACCTGGGATGATCCCTAGCTTTAAATGAGAGGGCTGGAATGTCATCTCATCTGTTCCGAAGCGGTAGTCTGCTACGAGACTGGCACCAAAAAACGGTGGCGCAACATCGCCCTCAAACCCGACAATAACCAGTTTCCTGAAGCTCAGTATTTTACAGATAAATTGATTGAATGTATTTTTCAGCCTATCAAACTGGAGGGGGTTGCCACTGTAGGGTGCCGATTGAATGTGACGATCCGCGCCGCTTGCTTTTGCTGCGATCGCATTTCTAATGAAGCGCATGTAGTTTTCGTCATCCAAAACACCTGGAGAGTTCAAGATAAGAAGGACCTTAACTTCAGGGGAGGCATTCAGCGAGTGCATGCTGGACAGGAGCGTTTCTTTTGCGGACAGACTGGTTCCCAACTCATATATGTCACCCGAAAAACGAATGACAGCAATCGGTCCTCGTACATCCAGAGAATAGCAAGACGATCTGCATTCAGTCGGGAAATTCACAACAAACCCCATTTGTTTTTATGTGCAACAGCCATTCAAGACCTTCAGCGACTGTCCGGAACACCGACACATCAACATCCCAACGTCCGTCAACGTACATCGACAACATTCTACCCAGCCCAAATTCAAGATCTCTCCCAGCTACAATCGCGCAGCGCCCCATGCCTAACAATTCTCTCCTGTCCGAACACATTTGCGCGATAGTTCGAATATCATCCGCCGTCAACGGGTCTGCCAAAAGCTCAGTGTGATCGTACATCCACGACATTCCAGGATTCCATTCAGCATGAACCAGCATAGCACCAAGAAGGTCTTCGAATTGTGCGGTAACGGCTTCGCCAAAAGTTGTCCCCACAAAGTACCCGTCTTTGTATTCGATCCGAAACTCCACGCCCACTCCTTTATCACTTACAGTGAAGGCACGAAAGAATTTGTATTCACAAATTCTCATTCGCGCACAATATGGCTCTGTCGACTTGCGGTTCCACCACTACTACATCAACGAATTGTCGATCTAACAAGCAATCCTTCACTTGGTGCGGGGACCATGCTTGACTCCGGACCATTTCCTCAAAACAGGGAGCCGAATTGTACATTTCCAGCAGAATAATATTGAGTAGGGCTACCGAACTGCGGGAGCCACGATCCGTACGAATGTTGGTCAGCGTATACGGTAGACCGGTACTGAACATTTTGAGACTATCAATGTAGGACACAGGAAACATTTTTTGGGTTGGTTGGACACTAGTCGGGAAAAAACGTGACAACTCCTGTGTAATCTGTTGCAGCAGATTTGCTTGCAGCTCACCCCCGGGCTTGGTGATATCATTTAGTTTGTAACGCTTTTGACCAAAAGGCAGGGAAACAAGAACCTCATCCCCAAATATAAAAGCATAATTATAATAGCTGGCCAGAACCAATGGCCGCAACGCTGGCACAGCACCCTCCAGATCCACACCGTCACTGTAGTCACCCACCGGATTGGTAACGCCAAAGTATCCGCTCAACAAGGTCGGAACGATATCCACGTGGGAAGTCCGCGACGTTATAAGGCGCGGTTCACGCCCCGGTAGGTGGATGATCATTGGTACTTGCGTTTGCCAGCGGGTGAAATTGCTGCCGTGGCCCCAGTAGTTGGCGCCATCGTCGTTGAATTCCTCAGCATGATCACTGGTTATGATCACAATAGTATTGTCCATCAGCATGGTATCGTCGAGACGGTCGATTATCTGCCCAACCAGGTCATCATCGGAATAGACGGCGTTCCGGTAGTCGTTCATGAACGCCTGGATATCGTTCGACCCGGTCACTACGCGACTGGTCAACTCCTTGCTGGGTTGGAATTTCTTGTGTTCCTCGTCAGAGAAATAGCTGAAATGCGAAGCCTTGTAGAACCCGAACAGGAAGAAGGGTCGCATACTGTCCCGGTGGCAGTCCAAAAAATCCAGCATCTGGTTGGTCATGTCTTTGTCCCAAGCATCAGCTGTCTTTCCTGCAAAATCTTCAATAACCGGGATGTCCCTGAAGATCGTGTCCTGGATCTTGTGTCGCCTGAAGTTCGACTTTGCGTAGACTCCAATGTCGTAGTTCTCGTCGTGCATCACGTCCAGCAGTGGTGGATTGTCCGCCAGGCTGGCGCGGGCCTTGAGTGCGTCCCAGTAGGTTGGATGAATACCAAAGAGCAGTCCGGCGATGCCGGCGACGGTCGAATTGCCGGAACTGAAGTGATCCCGACAAACCGTGCTCCGGCGCCCGAAGTCGGCGATGCGCGGACTGACCTGATCGTTCATCGTGTCTGCGCGCCAACTCTCCAAGAGTATCATGACAACATTCGGAGGCTGGTTGACCCCGACCGTATCGCGGCAAATCGGGGCTAGCGGGAAACGCAACAGACCTGCTGGACCGGCCCCGCATGCAGGGGCGGCGATTGCCTTACCCACCCCAAAACGATTGCCGTACCGGACCGCGTACGAGTGCGAATGTAGGGGCATATAGGCAGGCAACAGAGGCGTGGTACGGGTGAACCGATAATCACCTTTCTCGTAAGCGACGACATGCACCAATTGGCTACTCACCAACCCAAGTAATGCCAGAACAGGAAAGACCAACCACAGCAACCGGGCTCGACGCCACCGAAACGCAATGACGCTCAGTTTCCATTCCGCGAGCAGGATCAAGGCAAACAGGAAACCTGCCGCCAACACGTAAACTCTGGGAAGCCCCAAGCCGTGGAAATCCTGGACCAGGAAGCTGAACCAAAAAATATTGACGTGGAACTTGTAGATCGAGAAAACAACACTATCAACCAACAGGAAAAAAATATAGCCGGACAGAAATACAACACATGTCCAGCGCGCCAAATATTTCTTAAAAGGCAGCACCATTGTAAACACGGAGAGGCCGAGTAGGATTGGGAACATATACCAGCCGACAATAACCCCGGCGTGGTACAAAAGAGACGGGATTCCGGTGTCGGCTCCTTGCAAGTTTCGCATGAGAACCAGTGCAACCAGCGGCAGATTGAGCGCAGTCAGGGCCGCCACGGTCTGCAGACTATCGCTCACTGGGAGCCAAGCCCAAAGGACTTGGCCCCCAAACCGTCTCCGGCCGATCCTCAATGCCTTAATTGGCGACACTAGATCCACCGCCCAAGACAGCATAGAGTTGCACTTGGTTGGCGATTTTAGCCATCCGCAATCCGACCAATACCTGCTGAGACCCATAGAGAGACCGTTGCGCTACCGACACACTCAAGAAGTCATCGATTCCTTTGTTGTAGCGAGCTACCGCCAGGTCGTAGGTCTCTTCCGTGGCAGTAACCAGCGACTCCTGGGCTGCGACTTGTTGGTCGATGGTACCCTTGACTGCAAGCGCATCCGCCACTTCCCTGAAAGCACTCTGGATTGCTTTCTGGTACTGGGTCAGGACGATTTGCTGGTCGACCTGGCTGACTCGAAGCGCGGCATGGGTGCGGGGATCAAAAATAGGCATGCCAATTCGCGGAGCGAACGTCCAAGTGTCTGAACCGGAGCCAAAGAGGCCCGACAAAGAGGAACTCGCCGTTCCCACCAGGGCGGTAAGAGAAATCCTCGGAAAAAAGGCGGCCCGGGCCACCCCGATATAAGCATTGGCTGCCCTCAACTGATGCTCAGCCGCCATGATATCCGGTCGGCCCAGCAGGACCAGTGAAGAGAGGCCAGGATCAATCTCCTGGGGCAAGGTGACGCTGCTCAGGTTTTTAGGCAACAACTCGGCAGGTACTTGTGTACCTGCCAGGAGATTCAGTGCATTCTCATCCTGAGCAGCCAGTTGGGTATAAACAGCCACATTCCGTTGTGCAAGGTTCACCTGGGTTTGGACTCGCCGAAGATCCAACATTGTCGCCAACCCCGCATCGTACTGCTTTTCGATGAGATTATAGAACGCCTGCTGGGATTCCAAGGTCGCCTGTGCCAACTGGAGCTGTTCGCGGGAAGCAGCCAGGGCCATATAGGACTGACCAACAGCGGCCACAAGCGATAGTTGGGCCCCACGCCGGCCCGCTTCGCTCGCTAGATACTGTTCCCACGCTTGGTTCTTTTCACTCCGAACGCGGCCAAAAAGATCTAGCTCCCATGACGCGATCCCAACATCGATGCTGTACTCTTCGACCGTCATGTTCGAACCGGTGAAGGAGAGGTCTGCGGGTGTCCTGTGCCTGGTCCCCGCACCCACGGCATAGACTGAAGGATAAAGATTGGCTCGCTTTATTTTGTAGAAAGCCTGCACCCTTTCGACGTTCAGAGCGGCGAGACGCAAGTCCAGATTGTTTGCCAGCGCCAGTTCAAGAACTTCTTGCAGGCTGTTGTCCTGGAAAAATTCCATGGGGGTCATTTCCGGCGCTGATGTCATTTCCAAGACAGCCAGGCTATCCGGGTAGGCCGCCCCCTCAGGCCACTCCGGAGGAACAGACGCCTCGGGCCGGATATACTGGGGAGCCATGGTGCAGCCCGCGCTGAAAACAATCAGCACCAACACGAGGGAACAGCTTAGTCCTTTCATTTCAATTCCCCCTTTGACGGGTTCGAGTCGACAGATTCATCCATGGCGGTTTTCCTGCGTTTGCCGAGGAACGAGTAGATCAGCACATAAAAAAGAGGCGCAAAGAAGATGACCAGGAAAGTGGACGTGATCATGCCTCCCATCACGCCAGTACCGATCGCCTTTTGGGCACCGGAACCGGCCCCGTTCGCAATAGCGAGTGGCAGCACACCAAACCCGAAGGCCAGGGAAGTCATGATGATCGGGCGCAACCGCAACCGGGCGCCTTCGAGCGTGGCTTCAATCAACTCCATACCCTCATCCACTTTGCCACTGGCGAATTGAATGATAAGAATGGCGTTTTTCGTAGTCAGGCCGAGCACAGTGAGGAGCCCGATCTGGAAGTACACATCATTCGGATAAGCCCTCATACTTGTGGCGATCACACTACCGATGACGCCCAGAGGCATGGTCATCAGAACTGCGATGGGAATTGGCCAGCTTTCATATAGGGCAGCCAGGACCAGAAACACTACGAAGATGGAAAACGCATACAGCAGGCCGGTTGAGGACGAAGCCATGCGCTCCTGGTAGGACAGTCCAGTCCAGTCGTAGGCAATGCCCTTGGGCAACTTGGAAGTAAGTTCCTCCATGGCCTGCATTGCGTCACCGGAACTCTTGCCCGGTGCGGGCTCGCCCCAGAGGTTCATGGCTGGGAATCCGTTGTAACGTTCCAGCAGGGGCGATCCGGATTCCCAGTGTCCGGAAGCCAGAGAGGACAACGGTACCATCTGGCCCACCGTATTTCGTACAAAAAGCTTGTTCAGATCCTTGGGCAGCATTCGGTCACTGGCATCGGCCTGAACAAAGACCTTCTTAACCCGCCCGTTCTGGATGAAGTCGTTCACGTACGCGCTGCCGAAGGCGGCGGCGATGGTGTTGTGGATGGAGGTGATGGGAACACCCTGCGCACCGGCCTTGTCCCAGTCCACATCAACTATATATTCGGCGACATCCTCCATTCCGTTGGGACGAACCCGGACAAGTCGCGGATCCTGGGCTGCCATACCCAGTAACTGGTTGCGGGCCGCCATCAGGGCATCGTGGCCCAGACCACCGCGGTCCTGTAGTTGGAAATCGAAGCCAGAGGCATTGCCCAATTCGACCACCGCTGGCGGCGGAAAGGCGAAGACCATGGCCGAGTTGATCTGGGAACAAAACCCCATAGTCCGGCCGGCTACCGCGTCCACTTTGAGATTGCGATCGTGGCGAAGGTCCCAGTCCTTGAGCTTGGCGAACCCCATGCCCATATTCTGAGCCTGGCCACTGAAACTCATACCGGAAACGTCCAGAAACGATTCCACGGCATCGGATTCATGGGTCAGCAGGTACTCCCTGACCTGGCCCATCACTTCTTCGGTTTGCTCCAGGGTGGAACCTGAAGGCAGGATGGCCTGGACCATCAGCATCCCCTGGTCTTCATCAGGGAGGTAGCCGGTAGGCATTCGCATATATAGGAACCCCATGGCGACCACAATTATCAGATACACTACCAGCGAAACCATACGGTGCTGCAGAGTCCGCCTCGTTAGGTTCACATAATGACCCCGGAAACTGTAGAAGCTGCGGTCGAACCAACGAAAGAAGGGGCGGAAGATCGGCAACACTTGATCCGAAGGTTGGTGTCCCGCCGGCACCGGCCTGAGCAGGGCGACGCAAAGGACCGGGGTCAGGACCAGAGCAACAACTACTGAAAGCATCATGGAGGCCGCAATCGTCACCGAGAACTGCCGATATATGATGCCCGTGGAACCTGGGAAGAAGGCCATGGGGCCGAAGACCGCAGCCAGCACCAAGCCGATGCCAATCAGGGCACTCGAAATCTCGTCCATGGACTTACTGGCCGCCTCCTTCGCCGGAATCCCTTCTTCGGTCATAAGCCGTTCCACATTTTCGACAACCACGATGGCATCGTCAACGAGCAGGCCGATGGCCAGCACCATGGCGAACATGGTCAACATGTTGATGGAGTAGCCGAACAACCCCAGGACACCGAAGGTACCCAGGATCACCACGGGCACAGCGATTGTCGGAATCATGGTTGCCCGGATGTTGCCCATGAACAGATACATGACCAGGAACACCAGCAGAATGGCGATCAGGAGTGTCTTGACCACCTCTTCGATGGCAACCTCGGTAAATGGTGTCGTCTCGTAGGGGTACGTCACTTCCATGCCTGGAGGGAAGTTCATACTCAGCTGTTCCATGGCGTGCTTGACGGCTTCGGCCGCGTCCAGGGCATTCGCTCCTGCGGCCTGACGGATTGCCAGGGCTGCCGCAGGATGGTCATTGTTTTTGGCGAGCACATCGTAACGCTCAGAGCCAATGGCGGTCTCACCGATATCACTGATTCTGACCGTGGATCCGTCGGGGTTGGTGCGGATGGGAATTGCCGCAAATTCTTCCGGGGTCTGCAACAGGTGCTGAACAATAATGGAGGCATTTAGACGCTGGCCTTCTTTGGCGGGCGTGCCGCCGAATTGTCCGGCGGAAATTTCCACGTTGTAGACCCGGAGGGCCATGACGACATCTTCAAACGTGAGGTTGAATTTGGTCAGCTTGTCGGGGTCAACCCAGACTCGCATGGCGTACTGGGTCCCGAAACTCTCGACCTCACCCACACCCGGTACCCGGGCCAGAACTTTTTCAACATTCGACTGGGCGTAATCCCGTAGGGCATCTCCGTCCAGGCTGCCATCCGGTGATGTCAGTGCCATGATCATCAGGTAGTTCCTTGTTGACTTGCTAACCTTGACTCCCTGACGTTGCACAACATCCGGCAGGCTGGCCATGGCCAACTGGAGCTTGTTCTGGACCTTGGCCCAGGCGAGATCTGGATCGGTCCCGGGAGCAAAGGTCAGCCCCAAGCGGGACAATCCCGATGAGGAGCTCTTGCCGGAGATGTACAGCATATCGTCAAAACCGGTCATCTTCTGCTCGATGATCTGGGTGATGGTGTTTTCAACGGTTTCGGCAGAAGCGCCGGGATAGAACGACTCGATGGCGATGGACGGTGGCGCAATGGGTGGGTACTGGGAAACAGACATACTGTAGATGGCCAGACCGCCGGCTGCCATCAACGCTATGGCGACAACCCAGGCGAACACTGGTCGCTGTAGGAAGAATCTTGAAAGCATTTTGATCCTCCCTTATTCCGGTTGAGCTGTGTTGGGAGTGGATTGTTTATCGCGCCCACCATTGGATCCTGCCGAGGGACCACCAGGAGCGCCACCATGCCCGGCGCCCGGATCAAAAGGAACGACCTGGATCGGCGTACCTGGGCGTCGCAGGCTCTGCAGCCCCTCGACGATCAACTGGTCTCCGGCGGCCAAACCTTCAGTCACCAGCCATTTGTCACCAATAGCACGGTCCAGAACGAGTTCCCGGATCTGGGTCTGGCCCTCCGCGTCGACAATCCAGGCAAACGGATCTCCTTTGGAATCGCGAGAAACACCCTGCTGTGGGACCAAGATGGCGTTCTCACTGACCCCCTCGTTTACTAGCGCACGGACGAACATCTGCGGCAAGAGCGTTCCGTTCGGATTGGGGAAAACCGCCCGCAGAATGACCGAACCGGTTGTTGGATTCACCGAGATATCCCGGAACTGAAGGGTGCCCTCCAAGGGGTAAACCACGCCATCTTCTTCGACCAACCGCACGATGTTCTGTCCGGTGCCGGACTGGTTGAGGGTGCCCCCGGCAAGTTCGCGTCTCAGGCGCTGTACTTCGGCGGTTGACTGGGGGATGTCCACATACATGGGATCAAGTTGTTGAATGGTCGCCAAATACACGGGTTGGTAAGCTGTGACAATGGCGCCTTCGGTCACATTGGATCGTCCTATCCGACCAGAAATGGGTGCGGTGAGATTTGTGTAGTCAAGGTTGATGCGGGCAGCCTTCACTTGGGCTTGCCAGGATTTTACGCCCGCCACGGCGTCATCATAGTCCTGCTGGCTGACAGCATGGTCCGGCAGCAGGTCCTCAAATCGGTCCTTACGTAACTGGATCGCCGCGAGATTAGCCTCCGCATTATCAAGCGCCACTTGATAGGGTGCGGGATCTATCAGGTACAGGGTTTGGCCCTTTTCTACTTGCGACCCCTCTTCGAACAAACGCTCCAGGATAATCCCGTTCACCTGGGGACGGATTTCCGCAATGCGGTAGGGGACCGTGCGGCCTGTCATTTCGTTAGTCAGGGTGAGGTTTTGGGTCCCCACCGTCACCACTGAGACCACAGGCTCTCGCGACTGCGGAGGAGCCTCGCCCTTATCGCATCCCGCGAGCAGCAGGATGCCTGCAATGGCGAATGGAATCACTTTTTTGACGAGCACCTTTGCACAGGTTTGCATGGAAAATCCTTCCGATGGGCTCACAGACCCGAAACGGTTATCAAAGTCATGAATCCAAATATTCTTTTGAATAATATATTTAAAAGAATATCTGGATCCTGTGGATGGGACCTGGTTTCCGGGTCCTCTAGACAGCCAAGAAGAATGGTGGTGGTAAGGCTATTGACGGTAATAGCCAAAAAGTATGGATTGGCAATTTTGTTGAAGCGTTTGCGCTTGATACTCTCAGCGAAAACCTTGGTGGGGTTTTTTATGAATTCGGCATGCCGAACTCTGATCTCGCCATCAAGGCCTGCCTTGAAATTGAAGCCGGCTCCGCTCGTTTCCTGGAAATAGAGTCGGACGATCTCCAGGTTTTCACAAAAGACAGCCGCCTTGTCAGCTACCTGTTGCATGGTCACACGGTGGAATCCGTATTCCGAAAACAAACACAAGGCAGCATCCGGAATCTCCTGGTGATTCCTTAGCTGGTCTCTTTCCTTACGTGTAGGTTCTTTCTTGAGCATGATCGATTCTTTCTCAATAATGAGGCTTATGTCGTAAAACGAATTTAACATCATTATATGAAGCTAGATTCATTATAATGAATAAAAATCTATCTGTCCAGAAAATTATTGGCAGTACTTGAGGCTAGTTTTAGGCTGATATGGTGGGTCAGGCAAAGAGCCTGTAATCAAGGTAAAGCCTTATTGACGTAACCCCCAATTGTGGTTAATTTAAGGGTGGTGTTGATGTGTTCATTTTATGACGCCGTCTTCGTATCCCATCTCGAACTTTCCTTGGAGCCATCGATGAAAGACAACAGCCCAATTAATTCGAAGCAGTCCCAACGCAAGGCCAAAGCACGGGCCTCGGACCGACGGGACATCCTGAATGCCGCTTCCAAGCTGTTTGCCGCCAAGGGTATTGAACAAACTACGATGACGGAAATTGCTGATGAATCCGGCTTTTCCGTCGGGAAGATTTACAAGTTTTTCCCAAGCAAGAAAAGTCTGTTTCTGGAAATCGTTGGTTCTTTTCTTGAGTATCTTCAAAATTCATCATTGGAAGCAAATGATCCGGCTCTTCCTCCCTTGCAGCGACTTCAAAATGTCTTACAAGCTGCCATTGATGTGGCTAATTCCGATCCGGATCGGGTCCTTATCCATTTACGCGAAAGTCCTTCACTTTTTGCAGAACTTAAGATTCACTATCAGGACATTTATGTCATGAATAATAGCCAAATTCTTGCTGAAGCGATGGAAGCAGGTCAATTGAAACCGCACGATTCCCAACTTCTGGCGATTATGCTAGTCGGTGCTGTTGATTCTCTATTTTCCCATTTGGCAACATCAAGCAGGGAACCCTTTTCCGACATCCCTCGACTTGTATTTGATCACTTGATTTCTCCCCTGGTGGTAGATTCCAATTTTGTCGACAAAAAGCCAACTCAATGAGTGACAATCAATTCATTCATTTAAACACTTCGTTAGACGGTTCTTCCATGGCCGGAGTGAGTGCAATCTTAGATCCGAAATGATAGTGAATCGCCGCATGCTGTTCGCTTGTGTATCGAACTTCTTGGTTTTAAGACAGTTCATCTGCAAATAGGACATTGAATCCTTGCCATGAATTCCGACATCCACTATTTTAGGTCACTAAGTTTCCGAAGAGTTCGATAAGGGTATCGATCGGGGAGCCAGTCTATTTTCAGCGGAATTTTTGCTCATTTTCGGCAGGCCAGACGGTCTGCTTTTTTGTGCGTATAAGTGGTTGGAATAAAAGGGTTAGCGGGGATGGAAAACAAGGTGCCCAGTTCTCTTAGATTCCTCGGTTAACAGACTTGCCCAAATCAGCCTCCAAATTGATCTCAAACTCTCAGAAACCGTGTGATATACTGTTTTCGGTTAACAGGAGGCACACTCCTCGTGGGCTAGTTGATATTGCTGACGAAATCGAATCTTTGAACGGCCCAGGCAACGTGTATTTGGTTCCCTGAATTTGACGCCAGTAGCTTGATCGGAGAACCAAGTGGAAGATCTTGCCCCGTTTGAACCGGGGCGGCTTCTACGGCCCATCTGATATCCCGGACCGTCAACTATTCGTTTTTTTGATGAGGAGAAATATGAAAGGCCGGAATAAAGTCACAGCAGAAGAACAATGAAGGCCCCCGGCTATGCCGGGGGATGATTAATTCTATTTCGAATCGCGACAAGAGGTGATTGTGATGCGGTCTTCTACGGTTGTCGTTCTAGTCCTTTTGGTGCTGGGTAATGTCGGCCCCGCGGCTTCCCGTGAATGGCATGTCCCGAATCAAGTCTCCACAATTGCAGCCGCAATTGACTCTGCGGCGGTGGGAGATTCCGTAGTCATCGCATGTGGTACCTACATGGAGCATGACCTGGTAGTAAAAAGCGGGATCACCATTCGCAGTGAAACGGGTTTGCCGGACTGCGTGACGATCGATGCCCAGCAATTGGGCTCGAATCTCCTCTGCGACGCCCTGGACGGGACGACGGTCATTTCGGGGATCAGGCTGCTGGCCGGGGAAGCAGGGAACTCGGGAGGAATTATTCAGTGTACAGGCGGGAGCAGTCCATACTTTGAAAGGTGCATTTTTGAAAGGGGTGTGGCTGACCTCAGTGGCGGTGGAGTGTATTGCTTAAACTCCACCCCTAATTTCGTCGATTGCCAATTCCTTGGCAATAGTGTCAACGCGGGGAACGGAGGAGCATTGGCCGCGTTTGGTTCGTCTCCTGTACTGACGGGATGCCTTTTCAGGGGAAACGGGAGCCAGGGCGACGGCGGTGGAATGAATATTGAAGGTGGAGTGTTGAGTTTGAATAACTGCACCTTCGAAGAGAACAACGCTTCAAACTACGGGGGTGGACTACGTTCCATAGATTGTGGAGGAGAGATCACGGACTGTCGGTTTCAAGGTAATATTGCTGGCTCGGGCGGCGGCGGAGCCTTGATCAATTGGGGCGATGTTGTTCTTCTCAATTCATCTTTCGAAGGGAATCAGGCGGCAGGCTTATGGGGCGGCGGTCTTCAAACTGGTGGCGGGGTAGCCCATACAGTCCAAGCGGACAACTGCATATTTACTGCGAATTCAACTCCCGAAGGAGGGGGGATCATGGGAGGCAGCAATTTGATCCTCCGATATTGCGGCATTAGTGAGAACGTGGCCAGTAATTATGGTGGAGGGATCAAGTTCAATGGAGGAATTCACCTGGAGGTTGAGTACTCCACCATATTGGGAAACATTGCTCCAGATGTTGCCGATGGTTTGATCCATTGGAACGGCACGGCAACTTTGAGGTGCTGTGAAATTGAGACTTCCGCTTGGCACGATTTGGCTGTCATCACCATCGATAATGAGGATTGTCAGGTTGCTGTGGAACGCTCTTCATGGGGATCGTTGAAGTCTCTGTTCCGATAGTGAACTTTCCTTCCTTTTCCGATATCTCGAATGTGCCTAATATCGAGCCGGGACTATGTGAGGGCCTGCCAAAATTCTTAGAAAAAATTCACGAATAGCGTCCTACCCGAGGAGCCAATTCTTATAAGTAACATAACAACAACAAGTTAAGTCAGGCCGGTTCACGTGGGTCGGGGGGCGCCGGCCGGGGGCGCCAACTCATAGTTGGTTTTCCCCTAACTAACAAAATATCTGAGCCCGATGTCCCCCATATCTCTCTGATAATCTCAGATATTGTGTCCGTTCTTGTCTTGCGGTTAACAGCCCATTGGAAGTCCGGATAGACTTTTGGTAGGCACAGGTAAAAGAATTGTTCCTCCGTTCGCGAACTCCACGCTGGCCCTGCCCATTGTCGAGATAGTCGTTTTCGACAAGCCAACTTTGCCAAGCAAATTCCCAAAGAGAAATCTTGATTCCTGGCAAAAAACAGATCAGTCTCCCAGTTCCCTAAATGTCGCGATATCAACATGGACAGAATATTCTGTAGGCACAGTTTCAGGTTAGGTTAAAGGACAGGTCCGCATTCCATGCTACCGATTGAATCGATTGCCGCACTGATTTTGGTATTTGCGCCGGGGGCCATTTGGTCCTTCCCTGTGTTTCGGAATTACGGATTCAGGTTCTCCGATAATCTGGTTTGGTGGTTGGCCGGTATTCAGGCGGCCGCACTTTCGACCTTATGGGTCGAGCGATTTGAATTTTTTACCTTCGTTTGTGTTTTTCTGACGTTCATGGTGCTTGTCACGGTTATCCGACTCAGGGTGGTCGAAGATCGGTCCGCCAATTCCGACCTGACCGTCAGCGATGGATTCCTTGCCTCATTGATCGTCGTCGCCATATGGGTCCCGGCCAACGTCTATGCGGATGTGCCCAGAATAATCGATTCCCTCACCTATCACCTGCCGATGGCGGCCCAGTGGGTACAGACCCGATCGATTATGGCCCAGGACAGCGGGGTATGGTTCTATCCTGGCGGCTATGAATTGCTTACATCGGTGTTTTTCTTGATCGGGAGCGGAGACTTCCTGTGGTTTGTGCCGGACCTCCTCTCCTGGACCCTTCTGGTCGTTTCGATCCACAGTCTGTTTTCAACATTGGGGGTCAATCGGAACGCCTCCTCCCTCATGGTCGGAGCCATCGTCCTTAGCCCGGTGGTCCTGGTTTCCCTCTCCCGCGGATACAATGACCTGTTCGTGGCCGCGCTGGCCGTTTCGGCGGTAACGGCCTTCGCGCGCGCGGAACTCCAGGACAGTCGGCAGGCCCGGGCCACGGGATTGGTGTGCCTGGGTGCATTGGTCTGCACGAAATATTCCGCCTTTCTCCTGGTTCTGTTCCTGATTCCGTTTGTCGTCTTACGAAGGGGAAAAACATTTAGGCCTTTCGGGTGGCTCGAAACGTTCGCTATTATTGTGGCCGCCGTATTGTTGATGAGTTTCCCGTTGCGCAACCTCCTGATCACCGGGAATCCGATTTTCCCGGTAGGTGTCAAGGGCCTGATTCCGTGGGGAGATACCAGCCTCCTGGTGGCCAGTGTTCCGAAAATTAGCCCTGAACAATTGACTTCGACGGCCTTGATCCACCATCCGTGGGCCGTCTGGCGAATATTCTTCAGGGAGTTGGGGGAGTGGGCGGCGTTCCTGCCGGTGCTGGCCGCGCTAGCGGTGGCCTTCCGCCTTTTCAAGAATAGGGTTTTACATCTCGGCCGGATTGATTGTTTCGTGTTGGCCGCCGCTTTCCTGTCGTTGGTTGGGTTCATCACCCAACCCCTGGTCGTGGATAATCACCCTGGTTCCCTGGCGACGATATCGAGTGGAGTTTCCCTGCGATTCGGCCTGACCTGGATCATTTTGGTGGCAGCGTGGTTCTTTTCAAAAATCCCGGTGCGCTTTTCCCTTATCACCGCTTCGGCCCTGTTTATCCTTCCTTTTGTGATCAATGATTTGTTCCAATACGCCGTGGTCATCCTGCTTGCCAACTTCGTGCTGTACCTGATCGGTCGGTTCTCCGGTCCTCGAATCACCTATGCGGGATTCCTGGTTCCCCTGGCTCTGGCGGCCGTGCCCCTCGTCGCGGATCACGCGAGACCCTTGCAGGCGGCCAATGCCTACACCGTTGCCTACATTTCCCAGGTCAAGTCGGGGATTGCAGAACACGTCCAGCAAAGCCGCTGTTCGCAGGTGATCATCCTTAGCACGGGCCTGAAGGCGTGGCCGCTGATCGGTCATGATTTGAAGAATCGGGTCGTGCAGGTGGGGATGTCACAGCCCGCCGAAGAATTCCGGCAACAGGCGAATCTTCACGATGCCACGATGATCATTGTCCCCAGGTTTATCCAGGATGGCAAGTGGCCGTCCCCGGGGAGGCCCTTCGCTGAAATGGAGCGAATAGGCCAGATTCTTGGGCCAGAATGGCGCGTTGGTTACGATGACGGCGTCGTCATCGCGTACACGAGAGGTAATGAGATTTAAGCCATCTGTTCTCTCTGTCCCTCCTTTTTATTCATCCGAGTGCCCTAGCCTACGAATCAGGCTCATTGATCCTGTAGGACTCGACCCCGAGTAGTTCATGTCGTGTGTAGGGAAGTGTCGTCTTGGGATAATATGGCCAGTAGGTGGCGCGAGGGAGACCGACCCATCAAATTTACCCCGAAGACCTCGAGGCTGAGTGACTACGCAGCCCTCCTGGTGTAGCGGTGATGCAGGCCACCGAGGAGCGGTGACGATCTGTTCGATGCCCTGTAACTACCATTTAATCCATCTGAGCGTCCTACCCGGGATTTCACCCCCGTCTCTTGTCAAAACTCCATTTTTGTTCGTTTTGGGGGATGTGGCTTCAGTTTTCCTTTGGGGATGCAAAAAAATTGTATATTATTGTTTCCAAGGGTTTGCGGAGCCGGGCGACAGATGCCACTCCGCCGATAGAGTTTGAGAAGAGATTCTGCTTTGCTGCAGGGGCGTGGGGATGCCTCGAAAACCTCTCAGACTTTCAGAATCTCTCAGAATTTGTGTCCGCCGATCGGATCTGGTTAACAGCGACGACGGCGCGTCCATGGAATTCCCCCGACAGTCGGGGGAACCAAGGTTCGGCAAGCGAATTAATTGCCGAGCCAATTTGAAGCACAGCGGATCTGCCGGAAAAAGCTGGCGATCCTGAGTGCTTGGTTTAGTCGGCACGCCGACATTTGGAGAAAAGACCTTGAAGAAGATCTACGTGGGCAACCTGCCCTTCAGCGCGACCGAAGACGATGTCAAAGAACTGTTCGGTCAGCACGGCACGGTTCACTCCGTGGCCCTGATCATGGACCGTGAGACCGGCCGCCCCCGCGGTTTCGGTTTCATCGAAGTCGATGACGAAGCCCTTTCCGCCATGATCCAGAACCTGGACGGCAAGGAAATGGACGGCCGCGCGCTTCGCGTGAACGAGGCCCAGGACAAACCCCGTGGTGGCGGCGGCGGCGGCGGCGGCGGCCGTGGTGGCTACGGCGGCGGTGGCGGCGGTGGCGGCGACCGTTGGTAGGTTAGTCAGTCAGCCCATGGGTTGATGATTGGAACCCCGCTACTCATTGAGTGGCGGGGTTTTTTTTGGAATTTGAGATGGAATATATTTCGTCGGTTTTGAGTAAACCTGGTGAGCCAATTCGCCCAAAATGATCTCTATGTTGATCTCGTTTTCTCAGAAACCGTGAAAGAAACTGTTTTCGTTCAACAAGCTGGGATTCTTTCTGTTCCTGCAAGCTGAAACGGGACAAGACATGAAAAGGGCTACTTCTCAAATACTTTGTTTGGGGATAAACCACATCGATGTGGTAGGCCAGGGCCAACTGCCGGGCCTTCGGGTTGTAGCGACATAATTTCTTGACGTGAGTACGAAAAAACGTATATAGTATAGTACGTACCCAAGCAAATGAGTAATATGTGAGTACACGAAATAAAATTCTACATTCGGCCCAACAACTATTTGGCCGGTATGGACTTAAAAAAGTCACAACCGATGACATTGCCCGTGAGGCCCAGGTCTCCAAGGCGACGATTTATAAAATCTACAAGAATAAACAGGCCATTCTGAAGGACGTGGTGGGTCACGAAATGGAAGTCATGTTGGCCAGCATCAGAGGCGCGGTCGATGCACAGGATACGGTTGAGGGGCGATTGCGTGCCCACCTCGTGACCAAGATCAAAACCGTTCATCAACTGATCAATCTGTACAACGTGACTAACGAAACGCTGGCCGAGCACTGGGGGCCGGCCCATCTCATGCGGGAGATGTTTATCCAGGAGGAGTCTCGGATTCTGGAGGAAATAATGATCAAGGGTATGGAAACCGGGGAGTTGGAAATCGCGAATGTGAAAATCACCGCGAGTTTCATGGTGATCTCACTTCAGTCCCTGGAATCCCCATGGGCCATCGAGGGATTGAATGTGACCGTGGAAGAACAGGTTGAGTTCATGCTGGAGTTGATGATGAACGGTCTGCGGAAAAGGAATTAACAAAGGAGAGAGCTCGTGAAGGCACTGCTGATTTACCCTGACTATCCCGATACCTTCTGGGGTTTTCGCAGCGCTCTGAAGCTGGTTGACAAGAAAGCCAGTGAGCCACCGCTGGGCCTTCTAACCGTGGCCGCCTTGCTGCCCGCCGATTGGGATCTGAAACTCATCGACATTAAAGTGGACGCGCTGGATGACTCCGACATCCAGGGGGCTGACCTGGTTTTCATCAGTGCCATGTCGATTCAAAAAGATTCGGCCAAAGACGTTATTGCTCGCTGCCGCCGACTGGGAGTCAAAACCGTTGCCGGCGGTCCCCTGTTCACGACCTGCCCGGAAGATTTTCCTGAAGTTGATCACCTGGTTCTGGGTGAGGCGGAGATCACCTTGGCTCCGTTCCTGGAGGATCTGGCCAATGGCGCCGCCCTCCACATATACCGGACGGACCGGCGACCGGCCATCCGGCGATCTCCCTTGCCGCGTTACGATCTGATAGATATCCATCAGTACGCAACCATGGACCTCCAATACTCCCGGGGCTGTCCTTTCGACTGTGAGTTCTGCGATATCACATCCCTGTTTGGGCACAAGGTTCGGACCAAGAGCACTTCCCAGGTTCTCAGGGAACTCCAGAACTTCTACGCCATGGGTTGGCGTGGCACGGTGTTCTTCGTCGATGACAACTTCATCGGGGACAAGGTTCGACTCAAGCAGGATATTTTGCCGGCCATCATCGAGTTCATGAAGGCCAGGGACTATCCCTTCGGACTCAGTACCCAGCTTTCCATCAATCTGGCTGACGACCCGGAGCTCATGCAGCTCATGCGGGAGGCCGGATTTGCAGGGGTTTTCGTGGGCATCGAAACCCCGCACGAGGGGAGCCTGGCGGAATGCGGCAAGGTGCAGAACGAGGGGCGTGATCTGCTTGATTCGGTGGCCAGGATCCAGAAGGCCGGCCTGGAGGTCAAGGCCGGGTTCATCATCGGGTTCGATAGTGACCCCAATACTATTTTTGAACAGATCAGTCAGTTCATCGCCGCCTCGGGCATCGTCACTGCCATGGTCGGGTTGCTGAACGCGCCGCGCGGCACTCGCCTCTATCAGCGCCTGAGTCGGGAAGGCCGGCTCCGGCAGGAGGCCACCGGTGACAATACGGACTGCTCCTTGAATTTCGTGCCGAAAATGAATCCCTCGACCCTCATCTCAGGCTACAAGCAAGTGCTTAAAAGCATCTACTCGGCCGGTCCTTATTATGATCGTGTCGGGAGTTTTTTGAAGAAGTTCACCAAGGCCGGTCCCCGACGGCGATTGGGGCGAATCCAGCGCAAAGATGTCATCGGCCTGTTTCGCTCGATCTACACTCTCGGTCTGCGCGGAAACAGTCGGCGGCAGTACTGGCGGCTGTTTTTCGAAACCCTATTCCTGCGTCCCCAACTCTTCTCTTTGGCCATGACCTATGCTGTCTATGGGCACCACTTCCGTTCCGTCTACAGGGAACATCTGTAGGAGGAGATAGAGTCATGAACGGCATGCCCGGGCTGAAAATCGGATCCATGGAAATCAAGCTTCCCATCATCCAGGGCGGTATGGGGGTGGGGGTTTCCCTTTCAGGTTTGGCCGCGAGTGTCTCCAACGCGGGGGGGGCTCGGGGTTATTGCCGCGGCCGGTATCGGGCTCCTGGAACGGGGAAAGGCCCACGACCTTAAAAATGCCAATCGCCGTTGCCTGGCAAGGGAAGTCCTGCGTGCCCGGAAAGTGACCAAGGGTCCAGTCGGCATCAATCTCATGGCTGCGATGAGCGATTTTGACGATCTGATCGCTACCTCGATGGAGGTTGGTGTCGATGTCGTTTTTGTGGGGGCCGGTCTGCCCCTGAAGATTCCCACTACCGTGACCCTGGAACAGCTCCGGGAATCGTCCACTCGATTCGTTCCGAAAGTTTCCTCCGTACGGGCGGTCGAATTGATTCTGCAATACTGGAGTCGCCATTACGGCCAAGTGCCGGAGGCTTTCGTTCTGGAAGGGCCCAGGGCGGGCGGACATCTTGGTTTCAAAAAGGAGCAACTGGGAGACCCGAAATTCTCTCTCGAGAAAATGTTGCCGGGGGTGGTGCGGGCCGTGGCGCCCTACGAGGATAAGTGGGGCAGGCGCATACCGGTGATCGCCGCGGGAGGGATCTATTCGGGTGCGGATATTTTCGCCTGCCTCGAACTGGGGGCCGCAGGAGTTAAGATGGGCACCCGTTTCGTGGGCACCCACGAATGCGATGCCCATCCGAACTTCAAGGAGGCCTACCTGCGTTGTGAAGAAAATGATCTACAGATCATTGATAGTCCGGTCGGTTTGCCTGGCCGGGCCATCGGCAACAAATACCTTTCCGATGTGGCCAAGGGAGTCATGAAACCCTGCCGGTGTGCGTGGCAATGCCTGAAGACCTGCAATGTCAGGGAAGCGCCGTACTGCATAGCCTGGGCACTTAAGCAGGCCAAAGAGGGCGATTTCCGGAATGGCTTCGCGTTCGCCGGCAGCAACGCTTTTCGGGTGAAGAAACTCGTTTCGGTGAAGTCGTTGATGACCTCGCTCGTTCAGGAGTTTGAGACTGCGGCTTTACAAGCCAGCTGCCCATAGCCAAAACCCTATAACTCTCCCCGCCAACCTCCAATTTCCATCCACGCCCACCTTCTTAACATAATTCTGCCCCCGGGGGGCATCCCGGACCAGGATTCTTCCATTAAATACTTCCATGTTTTTATTTGGGGTTTCTAAACTGAACTTGCCTTTTTCCAGATATCTCGATTGTGCTACAGGCCGATGCCAGATTAATTAGGTGACAGATTCCCTCTCCTGGCCCGGACACGGTCCACAAACGGGAGGAAAATGTCATGTCATTCTGGAAGCCAACCAAGACCAAGAAAAGGGAACCCCGGCCCCAATGCACAGACACAATTTCAGAAGCACAACCGAAGGAATTCAGGAAATAATTGGATCATTCTATGATTTATTGGATAAAAATAGCTGGTAATTATCCTAAAAATCTTGACAGGGGCAATTTTAATTGCTTTAATGGCTAAAAACTGCCAAAAAAGAGCCGAAAAACGGAAAATGAGCTAATGATTGGGCTACATGCGGAGGGACCTATGAAATCTCTGACCCCCGAATTTTTGGACGCTCTCACTTTCAGCGATCGGCAGATGGCCTCATTGGCTCTGATCGGCACATTTCAAGGAAAGCAGGCACTTTACGGGGAGCAGCTTCCGGATATCCTCAAGGCCATGCGCAAGATTGCCCAAGTGGAATCGGCCGAGTCATCCAATAGGATTGAAGGTATTGAAGCTCCACGAAAGCGCATTCAGGGTATCGTTCTGGAGAGCACGAACCCGGAAAACAGGCCCGAGCAGGAAATTGCAGGGTACCGGGATGCTCTGGCTTTGGTCCACGAGTCGGCCAAGGAGATGGATTTCTCGATAGGTGTGATCCGACAACTGCATACAGTGATGTATCGTTATCTCCCCCAACCTGGAGGGTCCTGGAAACCAACGGACAATGAGATCATCGAACGCAATTCGGATGGTTCGCGGGTCGTTCGCTTCCGCCCGGTTTCAGCTGTGGGGACACCCCATGCGATGGAGGATCTGACACAGGGCTTCAAGCGGGCGTTCCATTCCGAAGAGCGCCCCGGCCTCATCGTGGGGCCGTTGGCTGTTCTCGATTTCCTTTGTATCCATCCTTTTTCGGATGGGAATGGGCGGACCTCCCGGTTGCTGACTCTTCAGCTTCTCTACAAAATGGGGTTCGAAGTTGGGCGCTTCATCAGTCTCGAACGTGTCATTGAGGAGTCCAAGAAAACTTATTACGAGGCCTTGAGGGTCAGTTCAGAGGGGTGGCACGAAGGAACTCATGATCCTCATCCCTGGTTGAACTATTTCTGGGGAGTTCTCATTAGAGCCTACTCGGAATTTTCGGACCGGGTCGGGGCACTAAACCGTGGGGCGGGAGGAAAAGCAGCTCAAGTGCGCAAGGCCGTCAACCGTATGACCAGACCATTTTCCTTGTCGGATCTTCAGGCTGAATGCCCCGGTATCAGTCTGCCTACGATCAAGCGGGAGTTGGGTGCAATGAAGGAAGAGGGCTTGGTCATGCTCACAGGGCGGGGACGTGGAGCCAAGTGGAGCCGGTTGGACTAGGCCTTGATATGTCGAAAAAAACCAGATGTATCGACATGTCACCCATCACGGCAGGCTCAACTTGCCGCGACATCGTGTTCGCGCAAAACCAGACCATCAAAAGAAGTACCGGCCTCGGAATTCCAGCTTCCAGTCGTTGATCTTCTCACCATATTCTGTTCCGGATTTCCCGAAGAGCAGGTTCATCCTTACACGTAATTCAAGGTTTTCGACGCCAGTGTATACTACCTCGGGGATGAGGTTGAACGATCCGTCATCGGCGTTGACGATGGAGAACAGAGACGGTGTCAGGTACAACCATCCGAAGGGCTCCTTCTGGGAAGCCTTGAGGTAGAAGTAGTTTCGCATGAAATTGGGCACCTGGTAGCCCGCCAGCAGGGGACGAATAGAGGCAAGCTGCTGCTCATCCAGATCGGTGATATGAGCGAACAAGTCGCCCGCTTCTGCGGCTGTGTATCCCTGGCCGTTATGGTAGTACTCGAATATAAAGGTGGTGTTTGTGGGTGCCAGGTAGCGAACCCCCGCCAGGTAGCTGTGAACATCATCAATGGGGGTGGTGACCGCTCCATCCTTATCCACAATGGTCCTGGAGTAGTCGCGGAAAAGGGCGGCTTCGCCATGGATCTCGAAATTGGCGGAGAGATTCCGCGACAGGGTCAACCCGTATCTGGGACTTTTGCTACCCGAGGAAAGAGCCATCAAGTCGATATCGGTATTGTGGAAAAGCAGGTAGAGTTTTGCTGCTGCATTAACCTGATCGGATGTTCCGAACCCGCTGTTGATGTCATCGGTCACCGGTAAGACGATCCCGGTAAAAGCCATATTTCTGAGAGCGCCGTTGAAGCTCTTGACGAAGTCGACTTGCCCCAGCCAGTGGCCTTCGAGGGCCAGGTCGGGGTCCGAAGGGTTTTTGTCCCGGCCGACGAAGTTGGTGGGATTCCAGGCGTAACCCGTGCCCCACCGCGACAGCGATTTTCCCCCGGCAACGAAGACGTAGGGATTGATTTTCCAGGAAACACGGCTTTCGAACAGGAGGGCGCTGCTGTCCCAGTCGGTGCCGTTGTATTCCTGTTCCAAATTGCCCAGGCCGAAAAACGTGATGGGTCCTTCCTGAAAGGTGAGCCCCATCTGCAGCTCTGCTCCACCCTGGATAAGGTGGGAATCCTTTTCCTCTTCCAGGAAGGCCAACCGGTAAAAAGGTGAATTCCGGTTCAGGGCAAGATAATCCAGATTTCCTTGAAGAAACCCATCCAGGGTCCAGGGAGATTTGGAAAATTCCTGGAAGTCGAACGAGAATTCTTCATCCTGGGCCTGAGTGGGGCCGACAACCAGGGAGAAGGCGACCATGAGCAAAAGGCCGCAACACAAGTACCTGGAATTAATGGGACGACTCACCGCAGCTCTTCAACCTTGGGCAGGAAATTCAGGGTAAAGGTCTCATCGCTGAACTCACGGGGCGTGATGCCGTCAAAAAGCATGACCGAGCGGTAGCCTTTCTGCAAGGGACTGTCGGTTTCCAGAATGCTCGGGCGCACCAGGCCGTTGCCGAAATCCTTGACCTTGCTGTAATGCAGGGTCTTGATGAGGATCCCGGAGGTCGCGAAACACCGGATTTCCGTGGGGATGAGCGTTGCCTTGTCCACTTCCATCTCCAGATGATCGTAGGCCACGGTATTGGATTTGGCCTTCAGATTCAGGTGGATCTGTTCGTCTTCCTCGGTGATGGATTCGACATCGTACTCACTGGAATAGTCCAGCCGCAGGATATCCGAGTTGTTGAAAACCCCGCCGACGATTGACTGAAGACTGGTAATTCGCAAGGGTTTGCCCACGCTCGGCATGTAGAGCCACATGTTGTCCTCAAGGCGGAGCGTGGAACGGCCTTTCTCGCTTGCCGGAGAGAGGAACAGGGCCACCATCTTGTCCTGGCCCTTCTTGATGGTGTACAGAACGAATTCCTTCTTGCTCCCATCCGGTTCGATGTTGATGAGTTTGCGGTACATTTCGTAGGTCTCGGGATTGAGGTTGCGATCCACCTGAAGCAGGACGGCTGCCCCGTCAAGAGCCCAACCGGGCATCGGCAAGACGGCCAGAAAGACCACCATGGTCAAGGTCACCAAAATACCCGCGCGTAGGTTTCTCATGTTCATATCCTTTTCTAGACTTGCCGCATGGCCGTGACCGGTTCCATACGGGAGGCCTTGAAGGCAGGTTGAAGGCTGGCCAGGGTCGAAATGGCGATGACCAGCAGGGAAACGATCAGGATCTCGTTGAGGTCGACGGTCGGTGACAGCACCAGGCCTTTCTGGCGGCCGAAGTCGAAGGTCAGGGGATTGGCCTGGAGAATGAGGATCGCTGCCAGGGACAGAATCGAACCGATCAGGGACCCCAAAATACCAAGGCTAAGTCCTTCGATGAGGAAGAGGCTGAGGATTTTACCGGGACGCGTGCCGATGGCGGCAATGGTTCCGATCTCCTTGATGCGCTCGAAGACGGCCATGATCATGACATTCATTACGCTGACCAGAACAATGGAAATGAGCATGATCCTGATGAATAGCGTCATCAAATCTATCATGCGGGCGATATTGTAGAATGGCGATAGTTTTTCCCAGGAGTGGATTTCAAATTTGGGCATATTCTGCTTGTTCAGGTTGGCGGCCAGGGATTCGGTGAGGTGGGCCTGCACCTCATGCAGTGCACCCGGGTCTTTCAGCCTGATGGCGTATTCGTTGGCCTCAATGCCGTCGATCCTCAGGATTTCCTTGGCATCATCGATGTGAACATAACCGTCTCGGCCGCCCGGTCCGGAGAGGCCCTCTAAAACCCCGCTCACCGTGAAGGTCTTGGCATTGACCGAACCGTCCCGATTGGTCGCAACTATCACGACGGTGTCGCCGAGCTTGACTTTCATTCCCCTGGCCAGGAGTTCCGGCACCAGGATTTCGCCCGACTTGATCATCACCGCCGATTCCTTGCCCTGTAGGAGCCTTTTGGCCAAGAGGGGAGCGGAGGCAAGTTCCCGGGCGGGATCGACGCCGTTCAACCGTACATTGGTCGTTTCCTCGAAGTTGCTGAACATACCGCCGAATTTGATGCGGGGAGAATAGGCCTCGACGCCAGCCATGTCGTCCAGTTCCCGCTCGATAATCTGCACTTCTTTCGGTGCCAGATTCAGGTGCAGGGGAAGATTGTCGATGGAAGCCACATACCCGCGTTTGTGCACCTGCAGGTGGCCTATCATCGAGTCGGTGATCTGACTGATCATCATGTTCTTGAATGCCCCGGAAATCGCGACAAACAGCAGGACTGCCATGACTCCGATCGTGATGAGGGACGAGGTCAACAGGGTTCGTCGTTTATAGCGCAGCAGATTGCGCAGGGCGATCTTGAAGAGATTACCCATGATTCGGCCTCCTGTCCTCTCGGTTCACCAGGGTTCCGTCCTCGAGGGTGTAGATGATTTCGGCTTCGCCCACGATCTTGGGGTCGTGGGTCGAAAAGATAAAAGTGGTTTTCTTCATTTCCTTCATGGATTTCATCAGATCGATCACCATGTAGGCTGTGTCGTGATCCAGGTTGGCCGTGGGTTCGTCCGCCAACACGAGTTTGGGGTCGGCCACCAGGGCCCGGGCGATGGCCACCCTCTGCATCTGGCCGCCGGAAACCTGGTTGGGATATTTTTTGGCCTGGTCGGTCATACCCACCATTTCCAGGAGGGACTCCACCCGGTCCCTGCGCTCTTTTGCTCCCAGGCTGGAAGCCATCAGTAGCGGATACTCCACGTTTTCGAAGACACTGAGTACCGGGATCAGGTTGAAGTCCTGAAAAACAAAACCGATGTTCCGGCCCCTGAAGGTCGCTCCGTCGGCGCGGCCCAGGGAGAAGACATCTGTCCCGGCAACGGAAAGGGACCCTCCGGAGGGTCGGTCAAGGCAGCCGACCAGGTTGAGCAGGGTGGTCTTGCCGCTGCCGGATGGCCCCACAAACGAAACGAAACTGGCGGGTTCGATTTCAAAACTCAGATCCTTGAGGGCCTGAACTTCAACTTCTCCCGCCTGATAGGTTTTCCTGATTCCACGGGCTTTTACGAGATTCATCAATTGCTCCCGGTGTTCAATTCCAAGTCAGGTTCAGCAACCAATCTAATATATCCGGACTTGAGCCGCAGCTACCCAAAAACCCATTCGAGGCATCGCCGCACCGTGAAGGCACAACCAATACCTATAGGGCCAAACTATTTTTTCCTTCATGTTCGCGACTTCATCGCGCCGCGCATGACAGGACGTAACGTCACCTACTGTCTGCTCTACGAATCAGCAGGGCTTCTGGGTCTGCAAAACGACGCCATCACATTCGACGCGGAAAAAACCGATACCCTGCGTTCCCACTTTCAGTATATCGCGGCCAACCACTTCGATGATCCCAGCTACCAGAGGATTGACGGACGGCCTGTCGTTTATCTGTATCTGACCCGTACGTTTGGGGGTACCTATGAACAGGCGCTCCAACTCGTGCGTCAGGACATGCTCGCTTTGGGTTTCGACATCTATCTGATCGGCGACGAGGTATACTGGGGCACGCCCAACTCTACGCGTATCGCCACCTTCGATGCTATCACGGCCTACAACATGCACGGCCCTGTTCATCTGTCAGGTTTTCCGGATGACAGTGGGTTCCTGACGGAGGTGTCGGCCAAATATTCACAGTACCAATCGACGGCGAGCGGCCTGAACGTCGCCTTCATTCCGAACATCATGCCGGGCTTCAATGATCGCGGCGTACGCCTGGAGGTGAACCATTACGTCATTCCGCCGCAGGTCAACAACTGGGCGAGCCACACGAGCACCCTGGAGGTGATCAGGGAACGGCTGGGTCCAACAGCGGTGGTGGTCCCTCCAACGGTGTTCAGCAATGAGATTCGTCTGGAGGGATATCCCAATCCCTTCAATTCCCGGGTTGTGATTCAATACGAGGTGGCCTGGCTGGGAGACGACCTGGCCGGTCGACCGGTTGCTTCGGGAGTTTATTTTGTGCGGTTGGAAACGGGGACCGAGGCGGCTACCCGACGTATTTCGCTGGTCAAATGAGTGTGAACCTCCCTACAGGTGGGATCTCCCGGTAAGGTATCCCGCACAAAAACGAAAGCGCCCGACTCAACCGAGCCGGGCGCCGTCTTTCCGGTCTTTTTTCCGACCGATACTAGCCGAGCTGACCCGGCTTGACCACTGGACCGAATTTGCCCTTAAGCTCATTCAGGCCGGCTTCCCACTCGCCATAGACCTTTAACAGCTGCTTCGGCAGGTTCTCCTCTTTGCCGAAGGCCTCGCGCTGCAGGTCGATGCGAGCTTGGATCAGGTCCGTGTAGATGGAGAACTGCATGTCGTACAGTTCGCGCGGATAGTCCTTCTGGATGGTGTCGGCGAAGGTCTGCTTCATCTCCTCGTAAACGGGGATGAAGCCGAAGGGCGTCTCGATGCCCTTGTAGTCGCCGTGGGCGAAGCGGGCCAGCCAGGTCAGCCATGCCCTCACGTCGCGTTTTTCACCCAACAGCTTCTTGCCTTCGCTGCCGCCTCGGGCCTCGCTGGTCAGGAAGTAGTTGAGGCCCGCCAGGATCGGCTTGCCGGCATCGGTGAACTTATCGCTGCCGAAGAACTCGAACTGGACGCGCATGTAATCGGCCAGGGAGCCGGGGATGAACGGAGCGTTGGCCCAGGGCTGGCGTTTCACGCCGGAGGCGCCGACCTCGGTCGCGGTGGCGGCCGAAACGATGGACGCGCCGATGACCACGCCGTCATCCGAGTTCTTGCCGGCCCACACCGGAGGCATGGTGTCGGCGTCGCGGCCGGAGTAGGTCACGACTTTCACCGGGGCGCCCTCGGGGTTTTCGCCGGTTCCGTGGCTGAAGTTGCCGATGTCCTTGGCGCGCAGGGTGCAGCGGGCGTTGGGATGGGAGATGGGGATCTCCTTGCCCTCGGCGTTCGTCTTGCCCTTGAACCACTCGCCCTGGAAGTTGACGCCCTTGTCCGCGTGTTCCTCGAGATTGCCCGTCCAGTGGGGCACGCCCTTGTCGTCGATCAGCACGTTGGACCAGATGACCTCCGTGCCCTCTTTGCGCAGGCAGTCCATCAGGAACGGATCACCCTCGCGGTTCACGTCGGCCACGATGCCGAAGATGCCCTGCTCGGGGTTGATCGCCCGCATGGTGCCGTCCTCGGCGATCCACATCTGGGCCAGGTCGTCACCGACGAACTCGGTGCCGGCCATGGCTGTGGTGGTCTTGCCGCAGCCGCTGGGCGCGGCGCCGGCGAACCAGGTCATGCGGCCGCTGTCCTCTTCCACGCCCGTGATGAACATGTGTTCGGAGAGTTCCTGGCCCTTGCCGTAGTAGATGGCCAGGTCCACGGCGAAGCGGTGGTTGCCCTTCTTAAGCAACAGGGTGTTGCCGGCGTAGGTGCAGAACATGGAGAAGGTGGTCAGCCAGCTGCGGTCCATGAAAACGCGGGCATTGGGCAGATCCTCGGGGCGATTCGGGCCCTCGCTGTGCACGTTGGTCAGGAAGGTGCCCGATATCCCGACCTGCTCGTCGAAGCGGTCGTAACAGTGACGGTACAGGATGTCGCCCGAGTGCATGACGTAGGTCGACGAGGTGATCTCCAGGGCGGGCAGGGCCATCTTGGCGCCGGCCGGGCCACGGCTGAAGAACCCGACGATCATGGTCTTGCCCTTCATGATGCCGGTCATGTATTCCTTGATGTAGGCGTGAGCCTCGTCGCGCGGCATTTTCTTGCCCAGGGTACTGGAGGGTTCACCCTCGTTGACGATGTAGAAGGTGCGATCGACGATCCGGCCCTGCTCCTCGGACAGGTCGTAATGGATCGTGTGATCCTTCATGGCCAGCGTCTTTTCTTCCCCCTTGTCCAGGCTCATTTGCCGGACTTTCTTCATGTCCTCCGGGGATCCGGTGGAGATGTAGACAGCGTCCGGCTGACAGCATGCGATGGCGTTGGCGATCTTCAGGATGGCATCCTCTGTCTTGATTTTCGACAGCCTCGCCTGGTGTTCGTCGTCCAATTTTTCCTGGATCAGCTTCCACGCCTCACCTATGGAATCGATGCCCCCCACTGCGGAGAGAATATCCACGCCCTTCTTCAGCTCCAGCATCGCGGCCTCCTCATTGAATCCGCCGAATTCCGGCGGATTTGGTACGGATTACAGGTTTTAGAAAAATCCAATCTCATATGTAACTCATAAGGCCGAACGTCACAAACCAAATCGCTTCAATGGGGGTGCAACGGTAAGCTGTATTACGTCGGAGGCCGCGAAGGTCTGGGCGTGCTCGCGGTTCGTCCATGGCCCGGGGAGCCGGGTTCTCCGGCAACGACTGGACGGTCAAATCGGGTGAATTCATCTGGGCGGATGATCGGTGAGCCCGGGTAGGCTTTTCTCGCAATAACTTGTAAAAATGCCCGGATTGTATTAGTTTCCGGCCTGAATTCTCCCGACAGTCGGGGGAGCTACGGTTCGGCGAGCGATTGAATTGCCGGGCCAATTTGGAGCGCAGGGGATTTGTCGGAAAAAGCCGGCGGTTCTGAGCGCTTGGTTAAGCCGGTAAGCCGGCACTTGGAGATAATGCTTTGAAGAAGATCTACGTGGGCAACCTGCCCTTCAGCGCGACCGAAGACGATGTCAAGGAACTGTTCGGCCAGCATGGCACGGTTCACTCCGTCGCTCTGATCAACGACCGTGAGACCGGTCGTCCCCGAGGCTTCGGCTTCATCGAAGTGGACGACAACGACCTGGCCGGAATGATCCAGAACCTGGACGGCCAGGAAATGGACGGACGCGCGCTGCGCGTGAACGAGGCCCAGGATCGTCCCCGTGGCGGTGGTGGCGGCGGCGGCGGTGGTCGTGGTGGCTACGGCGGCGGCGGCGGCGGTGGCGGCGGCGACCGTTGGTAGGTTAGTCAGTCAGCCCACGGGTTGATGATTGGAACCCCGCTACCGGGAGGTGGCGGGGTTATTGTATGTGTGCACGTCTAATATGATATTCCCGACAAGAAAAATTGAGTCAGACTCATGAAGGCCACATTTGTCGGAACCTATGGGCCGTAGGAGTTGTCATATCTCAAACCGGTTTCCGCGGTTGGTCGGTTGCTATCGTCCCTGCATTATTATTACAAGTACTGTTGGGCACTTCACAACGCGCTCGAATCTGGGAGGACGAAATGAATTCACGAATCTTCTTCACTGTTTTGTTGGCCATTGCCCTGGTTGCTTCGGTAGCCGGCGCCGGTACGATCGATGAGAACAAAGCCTTGGTCGCTAATTTTATCGAAGCCAACAATGCGAAGGATTTCGATAATCTTCCTACCTATGTCACCGACAATTTTCGCCGACATTCACAGGCTTCACCAGGTGTTGTCGTGGCCAATAAGGAACAGTTCATCAAACACATGGGCGACGATTTGAACACATTTCCCGATGCCAAAATCGATGTTCAGCAAGTTGTCGCGGAAGGGGACCGTGTTGCCGTTTGGGGCAGTTACCTGGGAACGTATAATGGTGAGGTTCCGGGTAGCGGGTCAGCCGGACGAAAGGTCAATGTCGACTTCTCTGCCATTTATCGCATAGAAGGTGATAAAATCGCCGAATTGTGGATCACCTGGGATAATTTGGCTGTCCGTACACAGCTTGGAGAGAAAACCGTTCCTGGAGGTATTGCAGAATGAAGACAGTACTTTGCATCGTTGCGCTATGTTTATCGGCATCACTTCCGGCCACGGCAGAGCAACAAGGCTTCCAGGATCCACTACTTGATCAAATGGCCGGGAATTGGGTCATGGAAGGCACCATCGCGGGCGACGAGTCTGTGCATGATATTCTCGTTGAGTGGGTGCTTGATCATCAGTATCTGCGCTTTCACGAAGTGGCGCGCGAAGAAGAACCGGATGGCACACCGTTGTATGAAGCCATCGTCTTCATTGGCTGGGATCAGCCGACAAATCAGTATGCATGTCTATGGCTGGACTCGACCGGGGGAGGCGGACTTTCCGCCCCTGCCATCGGTCACGCGAAACCAAGCGGAGATACATTGCCGTTTGTATTCGACATGGGCGAGGGCGGAACCTTCCACACGACCTTTGTCTACGACCGGGACACCGATTCATGGAAGTGGCTGATGGACATGGAAAACGGCGGGGAACGTACTCCGTTCGCGCGGGTGACCCTGACCAGGCAATAGACCATGACGACTTTCCATAGAAGACTCACCATCAGCTTTCTGCAGAACCTGGTTCGCTCGGTTCTGGTGCTCATGATTGTAATGGCGATGATCAGTCTCCCTGAAATTCAGTGGTTCTTCGATATCTTCCTGTTCGTATTGCCGCTGTCCCTGCTCCTCGCAACGCTGTTTACCGTGGGCTTCCTTGCGCGCGATCATGAATTGACGGCATTGAGGGCTGCAGGGTGGTCGATGTTCCAGATAACGTGGCCTGTGATCTCGATTGGGGTTGTGGCTTCACTGGTATCCTGGGCACAGTATTTGGCCGATTTGCCAAAACCGCTCTCAATGCCAACTGATGCCGCGGGGATAACAGCGTTCCATGCCGGCCTGTCTTATCCATTGGTTAATCTTCTTGCCGTTTACCTGGGAATCGGGCTTGCCGCTTCACCCCGAAACAAGTCGAGGTTTGTTGGTTTCCTGCGCGCGGGCATGTGGCTGATGGTTTACTACATAGTGTCGGCAACCGCGAACGCATTGGGGCGACACGGTGGATTGCCGCCCCTGGTGGCAGGCTGGATGGCTGCGGTTTTTCTTGCCGGGATCACAGGAATTTTGTGGTGGAAAGCGGAATGGTGATCGGCGGGATTGATTTTGCCATCTCAGATCATGTACAATTTATTGCTTCGGTTAACGGGCGAAAGAATTGGGCTGGTCAATAGTTACGGGAATATTATGAAATCAATTGGATCTTCCTCGGTGAATACTCGCTTAGCCATGATGATATTGGCGATTGCCTTGACGGTATTTGTGGGTGGATGTGACGAGGAATGCAATCCGTGTATTCCAGATACCGTGGAAACCCCGGACCGTATTCTGCCCGGTTATGCCAGGGTCGTCAGCCAGGACGATGTCGATGCCCTCGAGGGTGTGACGGAAATCCTCTACAATCTGGCTATCGGTCCCAGCGATGACATCGTCGATCTCAGTCCGCTGAACCGGTTGCGCACCGTTGGTGGCGAACTGTCGATCCGGGCCAATAAGACTTTGTCCTCCCTGGCCGGTCTGGACAGCCTCGCCCTGGTGGGTGGGTCCCTGTGGATTGAGGGGAACACCGTTCTTGGAAATTTGGCCGGGCTTGAGAACGCCGACGTAGCGTTGTCGGTATTTATCATTGGAAATTATGGGCTCACCACCATAGCAGGATTAAGGCATGAGCTGTCGGCGACGGCTGTAAACATCGGCCCGAATCGCATCCTGCCTGACCTCAGCGGAATGCCCGACCTGCCCCTGGTCACTTCATTGACGATCAACGGGGACAGCGGGATGTCACTGACCGGTCTTGGCGCCACGCCGGCCCTGACGAATTTGGTGATCCGGGGAGTAAGCGATCTCAGCGTGCTCAGCGAGGTGTCCGACCGACCATTGTTGCAATCACTGACGATCGAGAAGTGTCCCGGCTTGGGTGATCTGTCCGCGCTTCCGTCATACTCCCAGCTGGAATCCTTGAAAATAAAGGAAAACGAAGGGTTGGAGACGGTCGGTACATTACCGGGCTTTGCCGCCCTCCGTAAATTGGAGATCACCAGGAACTCCAGCCTGGTGCAACTCGGGGAAATCGGGGCATTGCCCGGGCTGGAATTGCTCTACATCACACGCAATGACAGCCTCGTTTCCCTGGCCGGGTTGCCCGATCTGTCCGGCGTGACGCGGTTGGATCTCAGTTATAATGTGAGTTTGGTAAACCTGACGGGGCTTGGCGCCCTGCCGAAGATCGAGGATTTGACACTGTATGGTTTGACGGGTCTTGAAAGCCTCGCGGGTATTACCGACCTGAGCGCACTCACGAGATTTACACTGACAGGTATCGGAGTTACTTCCCTGGAGGGGCTGCCGGCCTTGCCGGAATTGACTTCATGGAGAATGAAATATTTTCCAAGCCTAAACAGTTTGGCGGGGATGCCGGAAATGCAGGACGTATCGTATTGGTCCATCGACCAGTGTGAGGTTCTGGCCGACCTGCGCGGAATGCCTGAATTACCGATGCTGAAAATATTGTCGATTATTGACATGCCAGGCATGACTTCGTCGGCGGGTATGAGCCAGGTCGGTCCGGAGTGCGAAGTCAGGTTGGAAAACATGCCGGTTCTTACGAGCCTTGAGGGGTTTGCTGGAGTCGAGGAACTTGGGAGACTGTCTGTTTTCAGCTGCAACTCTCTTGTCGATTTTAAGGGCCTCGAGTCCCTGCGGCGAATTGCATCCGGGTTGATTATCGGCACAAACGAATCCCTGACTGATGTAAGCGCGTTGGCTGGAATTGTCGACACGGCGACCGCCTATGTAGGCTTTAGATGGAACATCAGCCTGGACCAGTGTGTGCTCATGGACATGGTTTCGAATTGGGAATGTGATTACCTCTCCGTGGGGAATAATGGCCCCTGTCAGTAGTGGGAAGATCATTTGAATGAAGGGGAAATGTCGTGATTCGCACCATGGTTTTCATCGTCTTTATCACCCTGGCGGGAACCTCTTTGGCAGATGTGGTCGACATCAGTTTTCCCGAACTGGCGAGTTACTATGAAACCGGGTGGGTAGATCCAGTCATTGCGCCCGCAGGGCGAACGACAACCTTCATGTTCCATCCGGATGTACAAAGCATGGATGGATTGCGCCTGGTAATCTCAGGAGACTGGAATGAGGGAGAGATCCATTGCGCCAGCCTGTGGGGTCCTCCTGACACCACCAGTTTCACACCCGGCCTGAGCATATTTTTAACGGCACCCGAGGCCTTTGAGGGAACATTTCATGCCACGGTCCAACCTCCCGATGGGCCGTTTGACCAATCGACCGCGACTTTTGAATACCTTTACCCGCCGGATGGTGCGGATATTAACCTCCTTTTGGGAGTGGAGGTTTCCGTGGAATTTTTCTGTGACCTGGTTCTTCCCGGAAATTGCGGGGTGTTCGCCGACTCACATGGATCCGTGACTGAAGTCCGGTTGGAGGCGTTTGGGGCGGTGCCGGCGGAGGGGTTTTCGTGGGGAAGGGTGAAATCGCTATTCCGATGATTTTGGTATCGAAAGCATGGCTCCCACCGCGATAGCTGAGCCGCTCTTCCGCCGATTATGGCCTGTTGGTCATTGGTCCTACGGTAATATGATCCACTCCGACCAGTCCTGCTCATTGAGCAAACTGTTGAAGATAGCCGAGCCGCCCTGCGGATTTCCCGATGACCTGGACATTGCCTCAATGGCCAGCTTGCGGAAGGGATCCTTCAGATCCGGTTTGGTGGACAGGGCATTCAGGCCCCTCAGGCCCTTGGGCAATTCTCCCGTGATACAGGGATCGGTTGTCGGCACGTAATACCGCGCGGGTTCGCCCTCCAGGATAATGATGAAATCGGTAAACTGGTCCATGGCGCAAGTGGTGCGATCGATGTGACCCAATTGGCGGTCGCGGCTCAGCAACACGTCGACCGGCAGGTCCAGCGACAGGCACATGGCGTACATCAGGGCTGACTTCCCGAACCGGTTGGCCTCGTGTTTGACCAGGATGTCTTCCAGCTTCGAGGAATAGTAGTCGTCGAAGAAGCAGACCATTTTAATGTCGTCCTGGACGAATTTGTACAGGGCGTCGGCCTTTTCGGCGTCAGTGGTCAGGTCCGCCGTCAGCTCCCGGGCCTTGGCCTTCACCACGGAACTTTTTTCCTGGATCCGCGCCCTGTACCCTGAAGCAAAAACGGCCACCATGTTCCATGAGGAGGTTTCCATCCAGGCTTCGGTCATGTCGTTGTACTGAGCCTTGGGGTAGACAATAAGAAACGGCTGGTATTCATAGAACATGGGGGCGTCTTGGTTCTTCTTGTCGGCGGGGATGTCCACTACGGTGAACTTTATGTCGATGGGATAGCCGTCCTTTTCCTTGTAGACTTTTTTCCCATACTTCTTTGAAACCAGGTTGTGGCCCAGGAATTCGAGGCTGAAAAAGCCGCCGGTCTTGACCCGCGTGTTGCACAGCATCACGGGCAGATCGCAGCTCATTCGCAGGTGGGATCCCATGTAGGGATGTTCCTTTTTGGCCTCGACCGAGTAGCAGACCACGTCGCCCTTTTCCAGGTCGGGAAACGAAAAGACGACATCCTGGGGGCTTATGCCTCCGGTCTTGTCGATGTTCCGGTTGCTTTCCTCCAGGTGAATGACCTTGCCGTCCCGCCAGATCCAGCCGCCCGTGAATTCAATGGTCGCCTCACTTGAAAAACCGAGGGTCCGCGTCCTGACCAGTTCGTGGTCGGGTTCGTTGATTTTCACCACGATGTTGTGGATGACCACATGGGATTCCCGGGTCGAGTCGAATTCGCGGCACCCGTAGAGAACGACGGCGGGTTCCTGGTCCAGGCCGGTTTTCTTGGCCAGCTTGTCTTCGAGTTGGCCCACGAGTTTTTTGATCTGGGCGTCGTCCCTTCTGGCTGCACAGCGATCCGGGGGGCTTGCGTTGGCAAGGTTGCCACACAGAAAAACCGCCAGGAAGGCGGTTAGCGAAACGACAAGAAGGTAATGATGAAGTCGCAAGCAGGATTGGGTTCCAATATTACGGAGAGCCATGGCGTTCCCCCTTTGGATCGGTCCCTTGTCACTTGGTTGATCTGACGGGGATCATGCCATATTAAGGCAAGGAAATCAACTGTGCCGGAACGGCGTAACGTGGAGATTGGTTTATATTAAGAGCCAAGGGGGTTCATCATGCGGATTCTGTTTTTGACGACCACCTGTTTGTTGTGGCTTCTCGCTGGGATCGGAACAGCCCAGGACTATCCCTGGTGCTCGAGAATGGACGATGTTTTTGCAGAGGTTGAAGGCGGCAACCTGATTCTTCACCACAAGAATGTCACCTACAACTGTTGCCCCGATTCCTTCACCTTCACCGTGACCATCTCCAACGACATTCTGTACGTCACTGAAAAGGAAATTCTCACAAATCCTTGCACCTGCCTGTGCTGCTACAACCTTTCCTCGACTGTGGAGGGATTGTCCCCCGGTGAGTGGCAGGTTGTGTACCGATGGTACGACGATGATCCGTGGGGCTGGCGTGATTGGCACCTGACAGTGACCGTCGGCGACCTGGGTGCGCCAGGGCCGGTCCAAATCGGACGATCAAAGGCATCCGGTTGTGTCGATCCCTCCGGAACACCCACGGACCCCGATCTTCCCGTCACCGGAATCGGGCTTCTGCAAAATGCTCCGAATCCGTTCAATCCCCAAACGACCATCGCATTCGAAATCCCGGAGAAGGCTGCTGTGAGCTTGCGCGTGTTCGATGTGTCGGGTCGATTGGTGCGAGTGTTGATCGACAATGAAATTGTTGAGCGGGGTCGCCACGAGACGGTCTGGAACGGTCGGGATGACACAGGTCGGAATGTCGCCACGGGTGTCTACTTCTACCGTCTCGAATCGGGGCCGTGGTCCGAGATGAAGAGGATGGCATTGATCAAGTGAACCGTTCTCTCACGGAGATAGAAATCCTTTCTGCGGAATCCCTTGGCGTCAGGGGCTTGGGCTGTCATGTGAAGATTGGACCGAGGCATATCCTTATTGATCCGGGCTTCGCTCTTGGGTACATGCGACATAAGCGCATGCCACATCCAAGGCAGGTGATTCTGGGAGAAAAGGTCCGGCAAAAAGTCGTTAATCTGTGGGGGAAGGCTACGGATATTGTTTTCAGCCATTTTCATGGTGATCATGTCCCGCTTGTTGATGCCAATCCCTACCAACTTCACACTTCCGAATTGGCGGGCTTGGATGACAATGTGAGAGTCTGGCGAAAAAACCTTTGTCATCTTTCCCCCCATGAGACAGTGCGCGAAGCATCATTGAAAGAGGTTCTTGGCCTCGATTTTCTGTCCGGAGAAAATGTTGTGGACGGTCCCCTGTGTTTTTCCCATGCCGTACCTCACGGAGATCCGGATCTGACGAATGAGTCGGTAATGATGACCCTGATCAAAGGAGAGCAGAGATTTCTTCACGCGCCGGATATCCAGCTTCTCCACGATCAGACCGTTTCACAGATTCTTGATTGGCGACCGGATATAGTCCTCGCAGGCGGCCCACCTCTCTACTTGGCAATTCTGACTGAGACACAAATTGCCAGGGCCTGGCAAAATGCCTTGAGATTGGCCCGAGGTGTTGAAACCTTCATTCTCGATCACCACCTCTTGAGATCCAGGGAGGGCCTTACCTGGCTTGAAAAGTTGTCGACGGCCGCGGGTAGACCGGTCCAATGCGCCGCTGATTACATGGGCAAGGACAGAATGCTTATGGAGGCGGAACGGGAAAGCCTCTATCAACGCTTTCCCGTGGCTAAGAACTGGCATGAGGATTATGCAAAGAGAAAAGCGAACACTGAACATTAGCAGGTTGTTGTGTATCACTCTTTTCGCAACCGCCATGGGATTCCTGGAGGCCATCTGTGTTGTCTATCTCCGGGAAAAACTCTTTTCTCCCGGCACTGACACCCAGGAGATCGTAGCGCAACTCGGTCGCTTCGGAATCGAACATGTTCGTGAAGCGTGCACCATCGTCATGCTGATGACAGTGGCGTGGCTGGCTGCATTCAGCGTCCGAACCAGAACCGCGATGTTCTTTCTAATGTTTGGCGTCTGGGATATTACCTACTACATCGGCTTACGGGTCTTTACCGGCTGGCCTGGTTCGATATTGGAATGGGATTGCCTGTTCCTGATTCCCGTACCCTGGTTCGGGCCGGTGCTTGCCCCCGTACTCATCAGTGCATACATGGTTGTCAGCTGTGCCCTGCTGATTCTTCGCGAGGCCGCCGGCTCCCAATTGCGAATGACATTACCGGCTTTGGCCCTGGTGGGGTTGGGGTTCGGGCTCTGGTACTGGTCGTTCGTGAAGGATTC
>JAGLCY010000097.1 GCA_023270185.1 Candidatus Krumholzibacteriia bacterium
TCGGCGGGATGTTTTGTGCGGTATTCGGGGTCTTTGTCGTGGCTCGTAGACGGAGCGAATGAGCTACAGATCGATTGCGACGTTGTCCCGTCTGAAAACTCCATCTACTTGACATAATAATGCCCCCCGGGGGGCATCCGGTTCTACCCGCTATCCCATCCTGAAAAACTGGGTGGATTTTTCATGGAGTCAGCTGGTTCAACCCCAAAACGGAATTCAGCCAGTCACCGCCGATCCTGACCCGCCAACCCTCAAGATCGCCAAACCGGTAGCCGATCCGGATTCGTGGGATTCGAAACGGTCCGATCTTTGGCTGTGATTGGGAAAACCCGATTCCCACACCTACTTCATACTGGGAATTGACAGCGTCCCGCGTAGACCGGACCGAGGTGAGTTCCAGGGCGTTGAAGTCGTAACCGGTCTCGATGAAGATACCCGCGTCGGGCTGGTGGCCGGCAATGGTGAATCCCAGGAGGCGTCGTGCGCTGAGGGTTATGAACGGGGAAAAGGCGACATCGTTCTCCGGGTCGGCACCCGGGCGGGTGTTCACTTGAAAACCGGGTTCGAATCCGGCGAAATAATATTTTCCGGCAAAGATGAATTCGGTCCGCAGGCCGATGGCGGCCAGGAACTCCGCCTTGTCGGATCCCGATGCGAAGCCGATCCCCGCGTCAATATGGGGGCGCAGAAGGTGGTTTTGCCCGACCGGGATCACGACTTCCAGTCCGGGCAGGAAGCTGCTCATGCTGATTTTTTCAAATTCCCCGTCCAATAGACTCTCGAGGTCGCTTGTGGCAAAGGTGCCGGCAAGCCGCAGCCGCAGCCCGAAGGGGCGCTCATGCCAACTGCGCAGGGTGATGTTGACGGGGATGCGGATGGATTGGATTTTTTCACCCTCATGGTCCAATCCCTCATAGCTGTTCTGGACGGCATATGGATCGCCGGCGCTGGCCGGTCCACTGGTTAGCGCGGTGGCCATGAGGGTCGAAACGATCAGGACTCTGGTCAGGGTGGACATCCGTCTATTATCCTTCAATTCCGGTTCTCTTCCGTGATCCTCGGCCCCCCGCTGATGGTTCATGGGTTCCTGTCGATCTTGTCATCGGGTTTCCTTTCACCAAGCAAGAATTCTTTCATAAGGATTCTCGTTCGTAAAGGGTTGTGCCTCTGAAATTGTGTCCGGCAGGATCTGCGTCCCCGCAACGGTTCCAGGCGCATTGGGATATTTGATATCATTGCGCAAAACGCCCCCGGGGGGTGTTTTGATACAATATATATGTTGTTGGCGAACGAGAACCTGACAACATATTTATGTACTTCAATCGGTTATTGACAACAAATATGTTGTCACATAGATTGTGAGAGTAAATTTCAATATTTAACACATTAAAAACAAACAAGATGAATCAGAAAAGGCCCCCTGGGGGCACTTTGGGGCACAAACCCAAAGACAAGGAGTTTCCCAAGGCCGCGACTGACTTTGGAAATCAATTTCAATCACTTGACTGATGCCACATTTGCACCGATGTTAAATCCCATCGAGAATATAGGGGTTTGTGGGAAACCATAGTCCGCGGGACTTACTCTGCGCGAAACAGCTTCCAGTGAGGGATAGGCATGATCGGAAAATCACTGCTCCATTACGAAATCTCGGACAAGCTGGGCAAAGGCGGTATGGGGGAAGTGTTCCGCGCCCGTGACACCAAACTGGGCCGGGATGTGGCGATCAAGATCCTCCCCGCCGAACTGAGTGGCGACCCTGAACGCGAGGTCCGCTTTCAGCGGGAGGCCCGTGCCCTGGCCAGTCTCCAGCATGCCAACGTAGCGTCGGTATATGGTTTTGAAGAAGTGGGCGGAACTCGCTTCCTGGTCATGGAATTGGTGGAAGGTCCTGAACTGACCGTGCGGATGGAAAAGGGTCCCATCCCGGTTGAAGACGTGTTGAGCATTGCCCGCCAGATTGCCGCGGGTCTGGAAGCCGCGCACGAAAACGGCATCGTCCATCGTGATCTCAAACCGGCCAACATCATGGAAACCGCCGATGGTGAAGTCAAAATCCTGGACTTCGGTCTGGCCCAGGCCTGGTTCGGCGACAATCCCAACCAGCAGGAGTCGGCCACGTCTCCCACCATGACCGCGGCCATGACCCAGGTGGGGGCCATTCTGGGTACGGCCGCCTACATGAGTCCCGAGCAGGCCCGCGGCAGCAACGTGGACCGGCGCTCTGATATCTGGGCTTTCGGGGTGATCCTGTTCGAGATGTTGACCGGCAAAAAACTCTTTCAGGGCGAAACCATCAGCGACACCCTGGCTGCGGTACTCCGTGCCGAACCGGACTGGAAATCCCTGCCCGTCGAGGAAGCACCCGAGCTTTGCCGGTTGATCGAGCGTTGCCTGGAACGGAATCCCAAGCAGCGTCTGCGGGACATCGGAGAGGCCCGCATTTTTCTGCAGGACGGCGGCGCCAGCATTTCCAATTTGACCTTTTCCCAACTGGGTCTGGACGCGCCGCCCGCGGAGCGCGGGCGCTCCAAACCCCCGGTTCTGTTGATGGTGGGCCTGGCTTTGGCATGCCTCATGTCGGGCGCGTTTCTGGGATGGAAGGTTTTGGCCCGACAGGAACCCGCGCCGGTTTTGCACACCATGATTCCTCCACCTGCCAATACGGATTATGATCTGAGCGGTGGGTCCCCGGGTCCGGCTACCGTCTCCCCCGATGGCACCAAGCTGGCCTTTACCGCCACCGACGAGGAGGGTGTGACCCGTCTTTACCTGAGGTATCTGGACAAAAGTGAGTCAGTCAGCCTCTCCGGCACCGAGGGGGCAGCGTATCCGTTCTGGTCTCCCGACAACAAATTCATCGGTTATTTCGAACCCAGTGACAGAAAACTCAAGAAGGTTGCCGTGGGAGGAGGACCCCCTGTGACCTTGTGCCTGGCGGAGAACGGCAAGGGTGGATCCTGGAACAGCCAGGGTGACATCATTTTTGCCCCCAGTTACAACACGGGGATTTTCAAAGTGCCGGCCATTGGTGGCGAACCCGTCCAGTTGACCACTCCCGGCGAGGAATATAATTCTCATCGGCATCCAAGATTCCTGCCCGGCGGCAAAGAGTTCATTTTTGTCGGGCGCATCTCCGGCAGCGGGAATAATCACGTGTACCTGGCTGCTTTGGATACTGCAATAACCCCCCGGGTCATTGCCGAGACACAGACCAACGCGGATTATGTCAACGGGCATCTTTTATCGGTGCGTGAAGATGTATTGATGGCCACACCATATGCACCGGACCAGGACAAGGTCCGGGAGGGTGGCACGCCTTTGGTGGAAAATGTCCTGTCCATCACCGGGGCCGCGGTGGCCGTGTTCTCACCTTCACCGACAGGCATGCTCGTCTATCAGACCGGAGTGTCTTCCCAGGCGGGACAGTTGATCCATTGGACGGGCATTGAAAATGCCGCCCTGGAACAGCTGGGTGATCCGGGCCAGGTTTTTCACCCCTCGATTTCCCCTGACGGGAAACAGGCGATTCTCGAGGTACGTGAAGCATCGAATGAAGGCACGGATTTGTGGCTTATGGATTTGGAAACGGGTTTGCGGACGCGGTTCACTTTTGCTCCGGGGGATGAGCGCCGTCCCTGTTGGTCGCCCACCGGTAACTCCGTGTTCTATCAATCCTCGGAGGGGGGGACATATCGCATCATGCAACAGCCGGTGGAGGGACAGGGCGGAACCGCCATCCTGTTTGAATCGGCACGGGAAATCGCTCCCACATGTGTGAGCACGGGAGATATGGATCTACTGCTGGACTTCGAACGGGAGGACGGCAACATCGAACTGCGGAGCTTGCCCCTGGAGGCAGGTGACGATGAGATCACGACCCTGGCAACATCGCCCGAAGGTAATCTGGGTGGCGGAGTGTATTCGCCGGATGGCCGCTGGATTGCCTATCACACCCAGAGCGCCGCGGGATGGGACGTCTTTGTCATGCCCGCCGCAGGTGGTATGCGCAAGTGGCAGGTAACCACCGACGGAGCTGTTTATCCCCAATGGAACCATGACGGCACCGAGCTGTGGGTCAGCAAATTCAACGGGGATCTTCATGTCTACTCGGTGGATGGTACCGGGCAGACATTCCGCGTCGGGAAATTCAGCCATCCGCTGACGGTTACCTCGCCGGATGATGAAGGTTGTTACTACGATCTGCATCCCGACGGACTTCGTATCCTCCAAACCGGAACCGATCCGGCCTTTCGTTCCGAAGTTTCCTATCTGCACCTGGTCACCGATTGGGATCGCGGCCTGGCACAGTAGAACCGGTCAGGAGCTCAAAGGCTGTCCAACAGCGTTCGCTCCAACTCATCGGCGGTGGAGCGGACCCAGGTCGGGTTCATCTTGCATGTGAACACGCCCGTTTCGAGGTTGGGTTTGGGTAGTTCCACTCCGTGCTGAAGGAGTTTTTGCCGCCAATCCGCGGGATCCCCCTTCATCAACCTTATATGGAATACGTTGGTGCCGCTCGGCACCCTCTCGACGGCACATCGCCCATCGGCCCGCAGGCGCGCGAACAGATCTTCGGCGACAGCCAATGTCTGCGCCGAGGACACCGGATATTCATCCACATTGTGCAGAGCCACGGCGGCAAAAGGCCAGACCGACGGCATACCACCGCCGAACATGCGCCGGGCGTGATAGAGGTCGTCCAGCAGGCTGGCGGGCCCGGCCAGTACGGCCCCCGACGGAGCGCTGAAGCACTTGTACATCGAAACGTAGACCGTGTCGAAGAGTGCGGCGACGGCGGCAGGGTCGGTCCCCATGTGGGCCGAATACAGCGGCAGGCGCGCACCGTCCAGATGAAGTCCGACACCCGCTTCACGGGCCGGCGCGACGATCTTTTTCAACTCTGCCAGGGGCACCGCGACATTGTCCAGACGACGGACGGGCGATTCGATGGACAGTACCCCGACGCGCGTGGTGACCTTGCTGCTCTTTGTCCGCGCCAGGATTTCTTCCACATCCCTCGCAGTGAAGCAGCTCTTTCCCGCAGCCAGGGGGATCAGGTTCAGACCGCTCAGGGTCTGGGCGCAATCCCCGGCGTCGTTGACCATGTGGCTGTCGGCCTGGGCGATGACCCGTCCCCCGCGCGTGGCGCACAATGTGCGCACAGCCAGGTGATTGGCCAGGGTGCCGGTGGGCATGAAGACCGCCCGCTCCTTTCCCAGGAGTTTGGCGATCCTGGTCTCAAGGGCTTCGACGACACCGCCGCGTGAGTAGCTGTCCGGTTCGAAGTCGGTCGAGGCGGTCAACTTTTCAAGCAGGGCCGCCGTCTCGGAAGGCGTGAGCGAAAGACCGTCACCGTGGAAGCGCACGATGGAAGCTGAGGGATTCAAAACATTTCCTTCCTGGGTCTGAGCCCGGGACGACCGGGATCCACCACTGGTCACGGCCATCGCGGTCATCCAGGCTCCGGCCTGCATGAAGCGCCGTCTGTTCAAGGATTGCATTTCGATCCTCCCGGACTCTTCAAAGCTCCAGTAGGAAACGAAGCTTTGGCAATGATCGGTTTCATGTCGAGCGGTCGGTTGATATCGAATATCCCCCCCAAACACGGTTTTGAGAAGTATATTAGGAAAGAATATCGCACCGGCACATGTGCCCGGACCCGAGCCCGGAAGTTATTTGATGAGGTATTCCATAATTATTTCAGCAATGGTCCTGCTTCTCGGACCAGGCTCCGCTTCGGCCGAGGTGGGCCGCCAGGTGGCGCCAGGAGTCCGGGAAGTCAGGCTCGACCTTCCTGAAAATCTTACCAAAAAAATCCCTTCCGGTTCGGACGGTCCGCTTTTCCCGGACGAGGTCGGTTCCCTGTCGATGACAGGTGACGAGAATTGGTTGACCCTGATGGCCGATGATTTTGAATCAGGCTTTCCGGGGGATACGTGGACGCTTTTTTACGACGAAGAAGGACCCTACTGGGATGACTGGGTCTGCACCTCCGGGACCACGCCTCCCCACAGCGCGGGGTGCGCGGCCGGCGGCACCGGGGCCATAGGCTGCGGGGAGGAATACCCGAATCTATTGAATACCTTCATGACCGCCGGGCCGTTTCCCCTGGGCGATTCCTATAACTCCGCCGGTATTCTGGAATGCATCCTGAACCAGAACAGCGAGACGGAGTTTGACACTTTTTTCATGCTGATCTCTCTCAACGGGGTGGACGGTTGGACCGGCTTCGAATACCGGGGCGTCTTTACCAACAAGACCATCGGCATGGATCTGGCCAATGTGCCGTTCCTGGGCAACATCCTGCATGAGCCCGAAATATGGGTGAGTTTCGGATTCCGTTCCAACGCTTCGATTGTCGAAGTGAACGGTGCCCAGATCGACGACGTATTGCTGGCTGTGGTAAAGTCTGATCCTCCCGAGGATCCGCCCGTACTTCAGATATCGGTGTTGAAGAACCCGGGACGTCCCCGGTCGCTGCAGGTCCTGGTCCAGGTTGCCAATGGATCGGGATCCTTCCCGACGGTGATCGCCAACGGCTTGAAGGTGACGGTGGTCAAGTTCGGCGAGGGAGTCTATTCGGGGATCTACTCAGCTGCCCAGTCCGTGACCGGTGTCACCATTTCGGCCACGGACACAAATTTCGAGGGAAGCGGAGCGGCAACAACCTCGGTCGGTTTCCAGTGAAAGGGACCCTGATGTTTTCAGGATTTGTCCATCCGATGACCGGCCGCGTCGCGGGAATCGCTGTCCTGGCTGCTCTGCTGATGGCCGGTTGTGGAGGTGGGGACGACAACCAAACGCCGGTGACCCCTTCGGACGAACCGGAAACCGCGGCCGAGTACACGGACCGGGGCTGGGAACGGTTCGAGGTTGCGAACTTCAATGGTGCCCTGAGTGACTTCAACGCCGCCATCTTCCTGGATAATACCTACGGCGAGGCTCACAAGGGCCAGGGCTGGACTCGTCTTTCACAGGCGACATCCCGGAATTCCATGCGGGGGGCGGTCGACAGTTTCGTTAACGGGATAATCAACGGGGAAAACGGCGCCGACGTTCTGTCCGGACGCGCGGCGGCGAACCTGGGTGCGGGCGGCACCTCTCTTGAAGCGGCGATTGTCGATGCCCGGGCAGCTCTGGTCGTCGATGCGGAATTCGTCTTCACCCATCGTCCGAGTTTCAACGCTGTCGATCTGCACCTGATCGACGCCTTCGCCAAGGCCGGCCAAGCGGATTACTCAGCGGCCCTGTCTACCGCCGACCTGGTTCTCGACAGCGGGATAGAGGAGGGAAATCCCGACACCTGGGTGGTGGACGAAACGACATACGACAGCTTTATCGGAGCCGTATTGGCTCATTTGTACAAGCTTTCGGAGCAGTTTTCCGGATGATGTTGTCGCCTCGATAACAATGGGGACGATAATGAACGGAGATCCCATGAAACCATGCGCACGCTTGATTTCGTTGGCCACGTTGACCTGAAATTGAGGTAAATCGTTTTTGCCCGGGGGCCCATTGTCATTTCTCGATATGATATAATCAAACCTGTATATCTTGAAATCCACCTTCAGCTACAGGGATGCTGTGATGATCAAATTCGCCTGCCTATGGTTGGTTGTCCTGCTCTTGATCCCATCCATGACTTGGGCCATCGACTGTATCGAACATACCCAATACGACCACACAATCCTGACCCACACCGATCTCGAGGGCGCCAGGGATCTTTGGTGTGAGGGCGATCTGATTTATGTCGTCAACGGCTATCTTGGTCTGTCCATCGTGGATATCGCTGACATGGACCATCCCCTGACCATCGGTTCGGTTGCCACACCCGGCTGGGCGCAGGAGGTGGTGGTGGCCGGTTCCTACGCCTATGTCGCCGACCAGATGGACGGCGTGGCTGTGATCGACGTGACCGATCCAACCAACCCGGTCCTGGTCACCAGCGTCGAGACGGATTCTTTCGCCATGGATGTTCTCGTCGACCATGGAGTTCTCTACGTGGCTGATTTTTCTTCGGGTCTGCGTATCTTCGATCTCACCGATCCCGCCGCCCCGACCTTCCTCGCTACGCGTGACACCGAAGGCGGCGCCCACGGCCTGGCCAAGGTGGGCGATCGGCTCTACATGGTCGGCCAGGGTTCGGGGCTCTACGTGTTCGATGTGAGCGATCCCTCGCAACCGTTCAAGATGGGGCTTGCCGCAATGCCTGACGAGGGCTACAGCGTAACCGTGAGCGGCGGTTACGCCTACGTTGGTGGCCGTGGGCAGACCCTGACGGTGATCGACGTCGGCGACTCCCAACTGCCGACTATCGTTTCGGGTCTCTACCTCAACAGCTACGGCTACCGCGGCCAACTCGTCGGGGACACTCTTTATCTTGCGGGCAACGGCCGCGGGCTGCATCGCATCGACGTGAGCAATCCCCTGGAACCCGTCCCCACGGGTCGCAACGAAACTCCCGGCTGGGCCTATGACGTGATTGTCCTGGATGGCTATCGAGCCCTGGTTGCTGACGGATCCAATCTTTTGATCACGGACATTTCCGACATGGAACCTATTCCCGAGCCGGAATATTTCGAAATTCCAGGTTATGCGCAGGATATCGCGGTCTCGGATGGGTTTGCCTACCTCCCGGCCTATGGTGAAGGTCTGCAGATCGTTGATGTCAGCGACCCGTCCGTCCTTACGGTGGTGGGCAGCGTGGCCACCGCTGACACCGCCATGGGTGTGGCTGTTGAGGGGGATCTGGTTGTGATCGCCGACCAGGAGGCCGGTTTGACCATGATTGATGTGAGTGATCGTGCTGCGCCCGTCCTGGTGAGCACATTGGGTCTGTCATTTCCCGCCACCTGGGTCACGCTGGACAACCAACTCGCGTATCCCGGCAGTTCCAACCGCCTGGTCATCATAGACGTGAGCGATCCCGGCAATCCCGAGCTTTTAAGCGATCAGGATACGGGCGCATTAATCTACCAGGTGATCGTGGAGGGTGATCTGGCCTACGTTGCCGCCGGGAATGGTGGTTTGTTGATCTACGATGTAAGTGATCCCGTGGCTCCCGTTCCGGTCGGCAGTCTCGCTCTGCCATTTTGTACGAGTGTCGCTTTCGAGAACGATCATGTCTTCCTTACGCAACCTTCCACGAACAGTGACTTGTTCGTGGTCGATGTTTCGAACCCGGTTGCCCCGCTGCTGGTGGCCAGCGTTCCTTTGCCCGACCGCTTCTACCGGGCGACGGTTCACGAGGGAACGCTCTACGCCACGAAAGGCAGCAGCACGGGCACGGCCATTGTGGACGTCAGTTCACCTTCCGAGGCGAAGCTTCTGTATCATCGGGTCTTTCCGGTGTGGACCAACGGGGCCGCCGTTTCCGGCGAGGCGCTTTTCGTGGGGGCGTCGCCGGGCCTGGCGATCATGCCGCTGCAGTGCCCGGCGGTTTCCGGTGTCGACCAGACCATGTCGCCGCCCGTGCTGTTGCGACTTGCGCAGAACGAGCCCAACCCGTTCAACCCGCTGACGACCATTCGATACGATTTGTCACACTCGCAACAGGTCTCACTGCGGGTGTACGACATGGCGGGACGACTGGTGCGGACACTGGTAGGCAACCGGTGGCACGAAGCGGGGCCGCATGCTGTCAATTGGACGGGGCGTGATTCGGATGGGCGGATCGTCGCCGCGGGGGTTTACCGGTATTCATTGGAAGGGGATGGGTTTCGGGAGTCCCGGAGCATGCTTCTGTTGAAGTAGGCCCTTATATCGGAATGGAGTGTGTTATACTCTCTCCTTCGTCCCTCCAATTCGCATCCCACAGGTGAACATAATGCTTTCCAATGTCCGGTACCGCCTCTGCGGAGAAATTCTGATCCTGTTTTGCGCCCTGGGCGTGATGTTTCCGCCTGCCGCCCGCACCGAGGTCGCGCCGGCCAAACCCTACGCCCAGGTGGTGTCCGAGGTGGTGGGTTTTCTTGTCTCGGACGTGGGCCGGAACGGCATTCGCACCAACGACAATGATCCCGAGGGATATCCCGTCCCGCCGTATTTCTACAGCTTCGCCATCAACCAGTGGAATAATCTGGACGGGAGTCTGGAGGGGTATCCCGGTTATCTGTCAGTCAGCTATCCGGCTTATACCGCGGCGGTGGGTATCGACGCGTTTCTGGACTGGCGCCGCTGGAGCGGCGACGACGAAGGCCTGGTGCGGGCCCGACAATATGCCGACTGGGTCCTCGAGCATCGCACGCCCATCGATGATCTCTACGGCAACCTGCCCTACAGCACCCAGACCGACGCCGTCATGGGTGGTGGCTGGGACGGACAGGCGATCATGCCCGACAAACCGCCCATGTTCGGTCTGCGGTTGCTGCGCCTGTACGACATTACCGGCGAAACGGCCTATCTGGACGGCGCGGTGGAAATTGCCGATGTCCTCGCGGCAACACAACTGACAGGTGATGTTGCCGATGATGGCCGCTGGCCCTTCCGGGTCGTGCCCGCCGACGGCACCGTAACCCAGGACTACACCAGCCACCTGATGCCCGCCGTGCGTTTCTTTGACGAAATGGCCGCCCGCACCGGCAGCTCCGTCTATGCCCAGACGAGGGACCGGGCCTGGGCCTGGTTGTTGGCCAATCCGTGTGAACCCACTTCGGTTTCATATATGCGATGGGAAGGGTTCTACGAGGACCAGACACCCGCACAGCAGACCGGCAAGGGCGATCATTACTCGGGCCATGAAATGATTGTCGAACTGATGACCCGCCGTCCCGCCGGTTGGGAAGACCTGGCCATCACAGTGCTCGATTCCCTGAGCGCGCGTTATCTGGTGATGGGCTCCGATCCCCGTTTTGGTCCCTATGTTCCGATCACCCTGGAATGGACCGGCTGGCCCGAAGGTACCTACGCAAGTAGCCTGCAATATGCCCGGACGGTTCTGTTGCTTTATCAGGCCCTGGCAGAAGATCCGCGTCAAAACGACAACTGGCGGGTAACGGGCCTGAACATGGCCGCAGCCTGTTCCCACGGGCAGAACGATCGGGGCATCGCCGAAGACGGACGCATGTTCACGACCCTTAACGATCTGGTTTCGGAATTCAATTGGGACAGCTGGTACGAGCAGGATTTCAACACGGTAAAATACTACCTGGAGATCATGGCCCTGGAGCCGGACCTGGCGCCCGTGACCGAATGCCACATCCTGGCCGCGGATGAGGCCCTGACCAGCGTCGACTACCCTCTGGATGGCGTGTTCGTGGAATACGCGACGGCCGGTGGTGCCGGGAATGAGCGGATTAAACTTCCCGGAGCGCCAGGCGCGGTGATTGCCGCGGGGGTTGATTTGCCGGAACTGGAAGCACCGCCCGCGGGAACGTCGGGTTGGTACTTTGATGAGGCCGCCGGTGTGGTCATGATCCACCATGAGACAGGGCCCGTGGTAGTCACATCTTATGTTTCGGCGGTACCGGGTGATGATCCCCGCGCCGGTGGGCGAACCGTGCTGAAGTTACGCGCAAACGGGCCGCTGGGGTCTGGCCGTGTGGCCATCGGGGTGGATCTGACTCGCGGCGGTTACATGAACCTGACGGTTTATGATCTGCGGGGACGACTCGTGCAACGGTTGATGACGGGGGATTGGCTTGACGCCGGTACCCACCAGGTTATATGGGATGGTCGGGACCGACAGGGTCGGTGGGCTGCCAGTGGTGTGTATCTGGTGCGGGGGCGCAGTGGACAGGATGTGGATCAGACCCGGATTATGCAGGTGCGGTAAGGTACAACCGCCTTGACAACCCAGTGTGGACATGGCGATAAAACGTGACCTTTCCTCCAATTGGGTCTATGATTAGGCAACCGGTGGAACCTGGTCTGACAGGCCTTGAATGATACCAATTCCGATTGAGGCTCCCCAGCAATAATATTTCTTCCACGGGAAACAGGAGTTTCTTTGTCTACAAATACAACAAATGTCCTGATGGTGTTTCCACGCTTCAGTCCCAACTCGTTCTGGAATTATTGGGAAACCTGTGCCGTCGCGGGCAAAAAGTATTCGGCCGCGCCGTTGGGAATGATTACGGTGGCCGCGCTCCTGCCGAGCGAGTGGCCGGTGCGGTTGGTCGATCGCAACATCGAGGAATTGCATGACGGCGATCTCGACTGGGCCGATATGGTCATGATCGGTAATATGATGCCCCAACAGGAAGACGCCAAACGGGTCATCGCCCTGGCCCACGCCCGCAACAAACCGGTTGTTCTGGGAGGGCCGGACGTGAGCTGCAGTCCGGAGATCTTCGAGGAGGTGGAGTTCCGGCTCCTCGGCGAGGTCGAGGAGATCATGTCCGATTTCCTGGCCGCCTGGCGTCGGGGTGACAAACGGGGGCTCTTCACAGCGAAAACCTTTCCCGACATCCACAAATCACCAGTACCCCGCTTCGACCTGCTCAAATTCCAACATTACATGCATGTCGGCGTGCAGTACTCACGCGGCTGTCCGTTCAATTGTGAGTTCTGCAATGTCATCGAGTTGAACGGACGCGTTCCCCGCCTCAAGACCACCGAACAGGTACTGCGCGAACTGGATGCCCTTCACGCGCTCGGTTACCGCGGGCATGTGGACGTCGTCGACGACAACTTCATCGGCAATCCGAAGACCGTGCGGCCGTTTCTGGAACGGCTTGGCGATTGGAACGAGGCCAAGGGCCGACCGTTCGCGTTTTCTGCCGAGGCGAGTTTGAACCTGGCGGACAGTGACGAAACTCTGGCGCTGATGCGTCAGGCCGGCTTTTTCGCCGTCTTCGTTGGCATAGAGACTCCTGATCCCGAGACCCTGGTGAGCGTCAATAAAAAGCAGAACACCGGCCGGGATCTTAAAGAAAGCATCCACAAGATCTATCAGGCCGGCATCTTTGTGAACGCGGGCTTCATCATCGGGTTCGATGCGGAAAAGGATTCCGTGGCCGAGGCGATGATCCACTGTATAGAAGATATGGCTATCCCCGTCTGCATGGTCGGCCTTCTGTATGCTTTGCCTAATACCCAGCTTTCCCGAAGATTGCAACAGGAGGGTCGGCTTCATCCTGAAACCTGCGCAGTGGGCAGCGAGGACATGGCTTGTCAATGCACGGCGGGGTTGAATTATGAGACCCTGCGTCCCCGGGAGAAGATTCTCGAAGACTACCGGGCTGTTCTCAAGTCGATATATCATCCGACCAACTATTTCGGCCGGGTGAGGCGCGCGGCGCGCATTCTGGAACCAAGGCCCGACAGGCTGCGCAACGTAATTCCCGGCCTGGGGAGTGATCTCCGTTCCTTCGCGCGCATCAGTTGGCGTCTGGGTGTCCGCGACCGTGAGGTTCGGGGGGCATACTGGAAGGCCCTGGGTGATTGTATCCGGCACAATCCATCGGCTTTGAAGTTGGTTGTATCGTTCGCCGCCCTGTACCTGCATTTGTGGCCTTTCACTCGTTACATGGACGATCAGCTCCGGGGCAAGGTTGAGTATTTGCCTTTGGTGGAGCTCGGTCTTCCCGCCAAGGTTGCGCGCGGTTAGTGGCTTTTTGCAGGTTTTATGTTTCCTTTGGGTGTAATCCCCGCGAATGGCATTTTCCTATCGATTTGGAGTTCCCCAATGTCCCAACCCGTTCAAGGGTTCAGCGATCTGGACCTGGTAGCCCCTCTTGTCAAAGCTGTCACTGAACTGGGTTACGAAACCCCATTGCCCATTCAGGCGGCCTGCATTCCACCGTTGCTCGAAGGCAAGGACGTTCTGGGGTTGGCCCAAACCGGTACCGGAAAAACGGCCGCTTTTGCCCTGCCTTTGTTGTCACGTATCGACCTGGCCAAAAGATCCCCCCAGGTTCTGGTGCTGACGCCGACCCGTGAGCTGGCCATTCAGGTGGCCGAAGCATTTCAGTCCTATGGACGTCATCTGCCTCGTTTTCATGTCCTGCCGATATATGGTGGTCAGCGCTACTCTTTCCAGTTCAGTCAGCTCAATCGCGGGCCCCATGTGATCGTCGGGACGCCGGGCCGTATCCAGGATCACCTGGATCGTGGCACCCTCAATTTGAGCGAGGTTTCATGCGTGGTTCTGGATGAAGCCGACGAAATGCTGCGCATGGGCTTTGTCGACGAAGTCGAAGCGATCATTTCCAAGACTCCCGAGGATCGGCAGATGGCGCTTTTTTCGGCCACCATGCCTCCGCAGATCAAGCGCATTTCGAAGCGGCATCTGAAAAATCCGGCCGAAATCCGGATCGAAGCGAAAACCAGCACGGCAGATAACATCGAACAGGTCTATCTGGTGGTCCCCAACGCGGCGAAATTCGAAGCGCTGGCCCGGATCCTGGAAACCGAGTCCTACGACGGGATTCTCATTTTTTCGCGAACCAGGGTTTCCACGACCGAATTGGCCGGAAAGTTGGCGGCCAGGGGGTTTGACGTTGCCCCGCTCAATGGGGAAATGAACCAGGCGACGCGTGAGCGGACCATTAAACGCCTGAAAAGCGGCAGCATCGACATCATGGTGGCCACCGACGTGGCGGCCCGCGGTCTGGATGTCGAACGGATCTCGCTGGTTATCAACTACGATATTCCCGGTGATACCGACGCCTACATTCATCGTATCGGCAGAACCGGACGCGTGGGGCGGTACGGGAAGGCGATCCTGTTCGCCAGCCCCAGGGAAAGGCGTCTGCTGCAGTCCATCGAACGGGCGACCCGTCAGCCTCTGAAGCGGATGGAGATGCCGAGCCACGATACGGTGACGCGGAAACGCGTCGAAAAATTCCGCGAAAAACTGACGGCCCTGATGGCAGATGAGCCTCTGGAGTTTTTCCAGGACCTGAGTTTCGAGCTGATGGAAGAGATGAACATCGACATTCTTCAGCTGGCTGCCGGGGTGTTGTGCCTTGCCCAGAAAGAGCGACCCTTGCGGGCCGAAAACAGCCGCGCGCTGTCAAGCCCCAGGTGGGATGAACCGAGACAGCCCGGTCGCGAACGCGGTCCGGGAAGAGGCCGGCCGTTGAAGAACATGGCCCTGTATCGGATCCAGGTTGGGTCGTCGGATGGGGTGGAAGTTCGCAACATCCTGGGTGCGGTCGCCAATGAAACCGGGATGCCCAGCCGGTTTATCGGCCAAATCCGCATTCATCCGGATTACTCCACAATCGAGCTTCCTGACGATTTGCCGCGTGAAATCATCGAACATCTGAAAAATACATACGTGGCGCAAAAACCGATGAAGATTTCCCGGACCCGCTCCAGGAACGAAGACCAGTATAACGCGGACCGCAAATCCAACAGGGACCGGAAACCGAAAAAGGCGAAAATCAAAAAGGCAAAAGCCAAAAAGCTGAAAGTCAAAAAAGCGGGAGGGAAGAAAAAACCCCCCAAAGCCGGGAAGTAATGTTTGTGGGGGCAGGCATTCGTTTTTTCCGGTGGGGATTGCTCCTGTTGGCGCTTTCCGGCTGCGCCCATGAAACGGCTCTGACCCAGGCCGATATCCATTTGTATTCCGGCCTCGGGGATGGGGCGCTGCCTTCGGAATCCGATTCACTGGTGTGTGTCTCCTATAATATCGAATACAGCGAAGAACTGGAACAGGCCCTGACGGACCTGACGGACGATCCCCGGCTCAGGCATCCGGATATTCTCCTGCTTCAGGAGATGGATCCCGACGGCGTGGTTTTTTTGGCCGGCCGCCTGGGGATGAACTACTACTATTACCCTTCGTTCATCTCTCCCCATCACGGACGTCTTTTCGGCAATGCGGTTCTTTCTCCATGGCCGTTGGGTGAGCCGCGATCCATCGTGTTGCCTCATCCCAATCCCCTGACCGAAAATCGGCGCGCGGCCCTGGCGGTGGACGTGCGGATCGGGATGCGGGTGGTGCGGATCGTGAATGTCCATCTCTCGACTTTGATTGTCGACCTGGAGGATCGCCTCGAACAGGCGGCTGTCGTTCGGGACAGCCTGGTGGCTGATGCCGGGCCCACGATCGTCGGTGGGGATTTCAACACGGGAACTCGCCATGAAGGGAACCTGTTTCGCCGCGTGGTGCGGAAAGCGGGTTTCAGGGAGGCCCGTTTAACGGAGGACAGGACCGCGAGCGGTGGACCACTGGATCTTGTGGGCTACGATTTGAAACTCGATCACATATATTACCGTGATCTGGAGTTTGTCGCCGCGGGGGTATCCAGTGGGGCCACGGCCAGCGACCACTTGCCGGTCTGGAGTGTTTTCCGTTGGCGGGATTGACACACGGTTGTGTTATAGTGGCGACGGTAACCGGGGCGTTTACAACACACTGAGAGGTTCCAATGACCGAGGGGCGATCCGATGAACCAACCGAAACGAGTAGCCGTCGTCCGCTCCTGATTTTAGCGGCGTTGCCGGCACTGGCGGGTATTGTTTTGGTTCTGGTTCTGGCTCTGTTTGGTTCCGAGAACCAGTTGATGGCCTGTCTGAAGGACGACGGCTATTACTATCTGGTGCTGGCCAGGAACATGGCCACCGGTCACGGCGCCACCTTCGATGGTCTCGGTCCCACCAACGGTTTCCACCCCCTGTGGGCCATGTGCTTGACACCACTTTATTTTGGTGATCCAGAGTCCCTGTTCGGTCCGGTCCGCGCCATGATCGTGCTGGCCCTGGCGCTGCATCTCGGAGCGGCCCTGGCCATCCGCCGGGCAGTGGATCGGTTTGCCGACTCCGGTGTCGCCACCATCGCGGCGTTGCTCTACGTGGGCAATCCCCTTGCCTTGTACCTTGTGGTCTCGGGTATGGAATCTCCGGTGGTGGCCCTGACGGTGGCCATGTTGGCCACGGCATCGATCCGTCTGCAGCAGGGTGACCTGAGGATCGATAAAATGGGCGATGCCCTGCAGGTGGGCGCCCTGTGCGGACTCTGCATGCTGACGCGAACGGAAATGATTATGTTCGCGGGACTAGTGCTGGCCCAGGCGGTTCTGTGGCCGGCGGTGGGAACAGTCCGGTCCTGGTCGGATCGGTTGCGTGGAGGATTGGCTGCCGGACTTACCGCCATCGTCATGGTGGCTCCCTGGTTGATCTGGAATCTCTGGCGATTCGGCTCGGTGATTCAGGTCAGTGCCAAGGCTCATCATCTGCACATGGAGTCCGTGCGCGGGTTTTCCCAGGCCGGTGGACAGGCGGGTCTTGTCGGTCTCGGCAACCGCCTGTTGACGATTCATCGCGGCTCGTTGAGCGAGCGCCTGCCCCTGCCAAGCGAAATTGTGGCTGTCATACTCGTGGCGATGCTGGCTTTGGTCGTGTGGTGGCTCGTCGCGATGCTGTCCCCGAAGGAATCCCGACGATACTTTCTGGAACGGCTTCGCTGGCTCGCCGCGCCGCTCCTGTACGCCGCCGGATTTGTCGCGGCCTCATTTCTGATCCTGGGAAATTTTCGTTCGTGGTATGCCGCCGGCCCCCTCACGGTGGTGGCCATCTTCGTGGCCGTACCTCTTGGCCGGGCCTTGTTATCCCTGTCGGCGCCCCGACGAGGAAGGCTCGTCTCAGGTTTGATCAGTGGGTTCTATGTTCTTGGTATGCTGGCCCTGGGTCCCGTGTTTCTTAACGAGATCAATTACGAAGCGGGAAAAACGAACTGCTGGTGGGAAGCTGCCGAAGTTGTCGCCACAACGACTGCTCCGGGTGAACGTGTGGCCTCGTTCAACTCGGGCACTTTCGGTTACCTGGCCCCGCGCCAGGTGGTGAATCTGGATTGTGTCGTCAACAACCGGGCTCTGCCGTACCTGGCGGACAAGCGTTTGCCCGACTTCATCGAAGAAAACGATATCCTCTTCATCATTGATGATCCAAGTTACGTCAGGCGCTATTTCCGCGCCTTCAGCGAACAGGGTTGGAACCACTATCTGGTTGCGGTCGACACTCTTTCCACGGGGCTTGTGTTCTACGAAGTGCGATGAATCCGTGGGGCTCAGAAATACAACTTGCCCTGAATAGTCAATCCGCTGGTGCGCAGAACCAGGTCGGTGACGTCGTCCTGATCATCCAGATAGGTCAGCCGGTAGTCGTAAGAGCCGCCGACCAGGAACTTGCCACCCATGGGGAACTCCACTCCAAACCCCAGGCCGAACATATTGCCCTCGATTTCGGTGAACTCCAGGGTGTTGCCATCGATCTCGGTGTCCACATCCACCCGACCGCGTCCAACCCCGACCTTGAGGAAATAACCTTTGTCCGGCAGCGGGTAGAAATTCCCCGTGACCATGGCTGCCGCCAGCTGCAACTTGGGATCCCCACCGTAAATCGAGTACCCATACAGTCCGGCGTCGAGGACAAACACCCGTGAAAATGCGTAACCGGCCCGAAATCCTGCCAGAGCTCCGGTCTCCTTGTCACCGACATGTTTGTCCCCGTCTTTTACGAATTTCAGTTCTCCCACACCGACTCCCAGATCTACTCCGACGAAAAACCCATCACGGTAATAGCGGGAGTCCGGGGTGTCGGAGTCCACCTGGGGGGTATCTTCGGACCAGGCCACGGCCGCGGAAAATGACACGACCATCATGACCAGCAGCAGTCCGGAAAAGAACTTTTTCGCCATCATTTTGAACCTCCTATTCAAGGTATTTGACCCACGACGGCCTGCATGGCAGTCGCTCGCATGGAATGATCGGCAAAAAAAACCTGGAAATCGCCGTGATTGCGGAATCAGGACGTCCTGATTCGCGAATCAGCACGAAAAGCGGTCTGAAAGAGGGAAATCAGATGTTTTTGCGGAATTTCGACGGTGTGGTGCCGGCCAATTTCTTGAAGGCTGCATTGAAGGCGGACTTCGAGTTGAACCCCACATCGAGACCAATGGACAGGATGGAAAGGTGGCTGCAGGCCGGATCGGACAACCTACGTTTGGCTTCTTCAACCCGGTATTTGTTGACGAAATCGAAGAACTTGAGACCGAGTCGTTCGTTCAGGATCCTGGAAAGGTGATAACTCGGGATGCGAGCAAGATCACCGAGTTGTCGGATCGTCAAATTTCCGTCGAGATAGGGTTTTTCGTCTTCCATGACCTTGATCAGGCGCTTGGTGAAACGGTCGCCGTCCTCCTCGGTCAAAGTGGATTTGCTGTATTTTTCGGTGGTTTTGGACTCCTGCTCCCCGAGGAAGATTTCAGGCTGTTTCAAACCCCGATAACCGATCCCGTAGATGATCACGACCAACAGGATCAACACCACGTTACCGATGATGTCGGCGACTTGCCTTATTCCGAGGTAGTGGAGTACGGTATTGAGAATCAACAAGAGGCTCAGAAACAGGAACCAGCGGAGCCCACTGGCCATCCAATCCAGATTGGCCCCCTCGACGGTCGAGTGGGTCTCCTCGAGAGAGGCACGATGCCGAATCACGATCAGATATACGTAGATCAGGTATCCCACCATGAGTATGATCTGTGAGGTGGTTATCAGATATCCCAGAATCGAGGCTTCGGAAGGGTTTTCTGCCTGCAGGATTTTGTCTTCGCCACTGGACAGGAAAAAGGGTGTCCAGTAGGCCAGGCACAATCCGAAGGGGAAGAAATGCCAGAGAAACCTGCGTTTGATTCCGGATGGACCGGTTATCTGCAGCCGTGTGTACAGCAGGAACAGGGGGCCGAACGAAAAGACGATGGGATTGGCGATACCCAACAAATGCGGAGCTTGATGATAAAAGCCCGTCTCGAGGACTACATGGGTGCTGATGGTGACCGAGAACAGGATCATCAAGGTTCCGAGGACCCTGTTTGCGGCCCGATTTCCTTGTTGGAGGGTGAGCAGGACACCGCCGAGGATCAGACCTTGGACAACTCCGAGTAGAATTGTGAATTCCATGATTCCCATAGTTTCTGAACAGTAGACTTCGCTTCTATCGGGAACAAGGGGAAATGGGTGTATCGGCCAGGCATCTTCTAACCATTGGTTTCATAAGAGGAGACACCTAGTGACCGGACCCGACCGGACCCGAAATCCCCTCGAAAAGCTTCTGGGCCTTTTTACCGAGGTCAAGCCAGGCGAGGCCGGCACGACTCTGTTGCTGGCCCTCAACGTTTTCCTGCTTTTGACGGCCTATTACCTCATCAAGCCGGTCCGGGAATCGCTCATCCTCACCGGCAGTGGGGCGGAAGTGAAGAGTTACGCGTCGGCCGGCCAGGTGCTGTTGCTGGCGATGGCTGTCCCTTTGTACGCGCGCCTGGCCGGGCGGTTCGAGCGGCGCAAGCTGATCAGCATCGTCACACTGTTTTTCATGGCCTGCCTGGTCGCGTTCTATTTTCTGGTGTTGGCCGGCGCGTCGGTCGGGGTTGTTTTTTATCTTTGGGTCGGCATCTTCAACCTGATGGTGATCGCACAGTTCTGGTCCTTCGCCAATGATGTCTACACCACCGAGGAAGGCAAGCGGCTGTTCGTGATCATAGCCTTCGGTGCTTCGCTGGGAGCCGTCGTCGGGAGTAAAACGGCCGGGCTTCTTCTGGGGCTCGTGGGTATGGCGCAGCTGCTGCTTCTGGCCTGTGCGCTGCTGGGTGTGTCCATTGTTTTGACTAACATCGTCGACACCCGCGAACGGCGCAGGGGGCGCGCGGTCATTAAGGATCCGGAATCGCGGGTTGTTGAACCAATCGACGGTGAAGCCATGGGCAAGACCAGCGGCTTCAAGCTCGTGATGCGAAGCCGTTATCTGACAATGATCGCCTTCCTCATGCTGTTGGCCAACTGGGTCAATACCACCGGCGAGTACATCCTGGGCAAACTGGTCAGCAATGCCGCGGCCGAAGCGGTTGCGACCGGAACGGTCGGGGTCCTGGATGTCGGGACCTGGATCGGCCAGTTCTATTCCGATTTCTTTTTCTACGTGAACCTGCTGGGCCTTGTTCTTCAACTCTTCGCCGTGTCGAGAATTCTAAAATACATGGGAGTGCGGGTGGCGCTGCTCATTCTGCCGGTGACGGCGTTGGCGGGTAATCTCCTGGTGGTCGCGTTGCCGGTTTTGGCTTACCTGCGCTGGACGAAGACCTTGGAAAACGCCACCGACTATTCCCTGCAGAACACCGTGCGCAATGTGCTGTTCCTGCCGTGCACGCGCGAGGAGAAATACAACGCCAAACAGGCCATTGATACTTTTTTCGTGCGGGCCGGGGATGTGTTCTCGGCCGGGATTGTTTTCGTTGGCACCGCGTATCTCGGTTTCAATATCCGGAGTTTCGCTGCCTTTAACGCAGGGCTTGTCGTCATCTGGGTCATTCTGGCTGTTCTAATCGGTCGGGAATACCGGGCCAGAACGGAATCGGGGGAATAATGAAACGATTTCCTACACTCCTGTGCTTCGTATCATGCCTGATTGTCACTTCGTGCGGTTCAGATGGAAACGGGGATTCGTGGGAAACGGTCGAGCTGGGTACGGACGCGGAGTTTCGGGACGTTTTTTTCCTCGACACCATGAATGGCTGGATTGTCGGCTCCGCCGGCCTCAAGGTGCCCGGGGGAATTATCGGACGCACCCGTGACGGGGGTCAGACCTGGAAATTCGAAACAGGCCTGATTCACGGACGGTCCCGCGCCATGTCCATCGATCTGAACGCCATCCATTTTATCGACCCGCTGCACGGCTGCATTGCCGCGGAGTCCGGCAGTATTCTCCACACCGCGGACGGAGGCGAAAGCTGGGAACGGGTTCCACCATCAGGGCCGATTTACGCACATAACAGGGACCTTTGTTTTGTCGATGACCGCAACGGGTGGATCATCGGTCGCCAAGGGGTGCTGCGAACCAAAGACGGGGGCGCCAGCTGGTTGCGTGTCGACAAGGAAAAGAAAATGGACGGCAACGCCATCCACTTCCTGGATCTTGAACGGGGCTGGGTGGTCGGAAAGTTCGGAAGTGTCCATCGCACGGAAGATGGCGGTGTAACCTGGAAAAAAATCGAAGCGCTCGGCGACCTCGAGGGTCTCGATGGTGACGACATACCCACCTTGACGTCCGTCCATTTTGCCGATGAAAACCACGGTTGGATTGCCGGCTACCTGCGTGAATCGACGTTCGAGGAACAGCACGACCATGCGGTCATCATTCACACGAATGACGGAGGCCGAACCTGGAAGCATCAGCTGGACGGGGTGGAGGCCCTCCTGAAGTCGATCCGTTTCGCGGATGTTAAGCGTGGCTGGGCAGTCGGTTACAACGTCAACGACAGCTCCTCATCCGTGTTGCACACCGAGGACGGCGGTCGAAACTGGCAAATCCAGACGACGATATCCGGGGAAAAACTGCTGGCGCTCGATGTTCGGGATGATCATGCGTGGGCCGTGGGGGATCGTGTTCTCAAGAGTTCTCAACGGTTGCTTCGCCTAGTCCCGTCCGCTGGAGTCGGGGGCCGCGACATCAACCAGGGTGTCGGCGAAAGCGATCCCGGCGAGTAGGCTGTCAAAAGTCTCCTCCATTGCTTCGAATCTGCCCTGCATCATGTAGATGGCCAGAATATCCATCTCATTCACTACAAAAACATATCGTTTCCGGTATTGGTGGCTGAGGTGGTCCCAGGTGTCCACCATCACGGCGTTCCTGCCATCAATTTGAAAACTGGATCGGGAAGCGACCTCGCGCCGTCCATCCTCACCGAATTGGTCCATCGCGCGATCGGCAGCCATGTCGAGATTTCTGCTCATGGGGCCGAGATCATCGATCGAAATCCGTTCGAAGTCCTTGCGGAACTGGTGGCGCTGGCCGAAGTCGACATGTTCCCAATCCGCTGGAAACAGGACGGTGATCAGGTGCGTGCCGACCTGGAGATCGACCGGTTCTTCAGGTTGGTCGCAGGCCGTCACCAGGGTGAGAACAAAAACGAGCAAACAGGCAGTTCGTCGCATCACGGATCTCCCGGACGCTGGAATGTGATCGTTTCAACCACGCGATCGAAGAGTGGCATGTTCACGGGAAGCCCGAGAAAGGACGCTTCGAACAGGTGGTCTTTCTTGAGAAAGTAATACTCGCGGCCGACCAGCGATTGCTTCGGGGTGTTCAACGTGAAGTCGAGACGATAGGCGGGCATGCCGGCGATGGTGTCGGGCAACATCACTTCCACGACGAAGCTGTCGGGCGGGAACGGCCACCCGGCCGTGGAGAACCTCGTCTCTTTCACGACTTCGTCGAGGGTGTAGGGTAAGCGTCGACGGGCATGAAGACTCCGTTCGCCGACCTTGTAATATTCGGAAACGTAGATGCGTTCGCCGACCGATCCGCTGTGCGTGAACCAGACCCCGCGCAAACCTCCTTCATTGTGTTTCTGACGTTCCCAGGTCGCGGGAGGCGGCTGAAAGGTGAGCGGAATGATGCACCAGTTAAAGGTCTCGGCCGGAAGCAGGGGCTCCTCCCGGGCTTTTTTCTCCTGGGAATCGCAGGCGAGAAGGACCAGCATACCGAAAGCGATCAAAAAAAGTCCGCGCGGAACATGCATGGTGCCTCCTGTTGTGTCAGTCTGCGAGATACAATCCGGCCCCCGGACCCATGGGCAGACCCAGACCCAGCCAGATCACCAGCAAAACCATCCATCCCAGCGTGAAGGCCACCGAATAGGGCAGCATGGTGGCGATGACCGTCCCTAGACCGGCTTTGGCATCGTACTTCTGGACGTAGGCCACGATCAAAGCGAAAAACGACATCATGGGCGAGATCATGTTGGTCGAGCTGTCCCCGATCCGGTAGACGCCCTGCACCAGTTCGGGGGTGTAGCCCAACAGCATGAACATGGGGACGAACACCGGGGCCATGAAGGCCCACTTGGCCGAGGCGCTGCCCATGGTCATGTTGATCGCCGAGGCCAGGATGATGAACGACAGCATCAGCGGGATGGATCCCAGCCCCGAAGCTTTCAGCGCGCCGGCGCCCTTGATGGCCACGATCATGCCGAGATTGGTGTACTTGAAATAGGCCACGAACTGGGCGGCGAAAAACAC
>JAGLCY010000098.1 GCA_023270185.1 Candidatus Krumholzibacteriia bacterium
CCGGTGCTGGAAACGGCGCTCAACGTCGGTGGCAATCTCACCCTGAGCGGGTGGGCGAGGCCAGGCTCCGTGATCGAGGTATTCGTCGCGGCCGCGGATCCTTCGGGCCTGGGCGAAGGACAAACCTTTGTCACGCCCTTGACCGAGGGTTCGGCGCAGGATCTGGATGGGGCTGCCGGTTTATACGGCCCCTTGCCGGTTAACGGAATTCCGGTCGGCCAAGATAATACCAACCGGTTCCAGTTCGTGATCCCGCTGCCGGCCGGCGTGGCCACGGGCACCATACTGACCACAACCGCCACGGTGGGCGGGTCCACTTCGGAGTTCGGCGGGGTGACCACGGTGACCTCGCTGGTCCCGATTATCCTGGTCAGCAAGACCACGGTTACCGAATCGGATCCCGTGAACCTGCTCGCCAACCCCAAGGCCATTCCCGGCGCGGTGATCCTGAACGTCATTTCCGCGGTCAACACCGGTCCGGGCGCGGCCGATGTGGACGCCCTGACCATGACCGACCCCATCCCGGTGAACACCGCGGTTTTCGTGGGTGATCTGGCGGGAGGTGGTTCGGGTCCGGTGGAATTCGCGGACGGGGCAATCCCCGGGGGAATGAACTATACCTTCGGCGGGTTGGCGGATCTTGCCGATGACCTCGAATTTTCCAATGACGGCGGCGTTTCCTGGAGTTATGTCCCGGTGCCCGACGGGTTTGGTTTCGACCCCGTGGTGACCCACATTCGCATCGCTCCCAAGGGTGCCTTTGTCGCTTCGGACGGCGTGAATCATCCCAGCTTCAGCGTGAGCTTCAAGACTCGGGTGGAGTGATCAGTTCATCCCCATACATTTTCAAAAAGCTGACGAGATTGATGTCCTTGTGAGCCAGCCCCAGTTTGCGCCTGATGTTTTCCCTGTGCCGGCTCACCGTATGAGGCGAAAGGTTTCGCAGACGGGCGATTTCCTTGGTGGACAGCCCGCTGCGGATCATGTTGCAGACCTGGATCTCGGTTGGTGTCAGGTCTTTGAATTGCGTCGACAGGCTTCTCGTGAAGGGGGAAACGATCTCATTGAGATGCTGCCTCAAAAGGGAAGTGTAGCCGGGAATTTCCGCCGGCGAAGCCTGGTCCAGAGCGTACAGGATCGGTGAAATGACCTGGTCGACATTGGCTTGGACACTGGCGGCGATGGCCCGTTTTTCCTCCTGGACGTTGTTGAGCACTTCCTTCAGCGCGATGTTGAGACTTTTCAGCGAACTCCGTTCGACCTGCAACTGTTTCTCGGTCTGGATCCGGGCGACCGCTTTTCCAATCTGGTCACTGACCGCGTCGATGAGCAGGCGCTCCTCGTTCAGGAACGGGCCCTCGTTGAATTCGGGTCTCTCTTCCAGATAACAGACTTCGACAAATCCGATTTCCGCCTGTCCGGCACGGATGGGCGCTTTCTGGGTCCACTCTGATTCGCGATAATTGTCGCTCCTGTATTCCTGCTCCTCGATCACCATGCGTCCCGCGGTGATTTCGGGAAACTGCCATGACTGGGGGACGATCTCCACGATTCCCATCATGATTTCATCCAGATCATTGCCGTGGGAGCTGATGAGTTCCGAAATCCCGTAGAGGCAGGACAATTCCTTGACCCGTTCCTGCAGGAAATGGGAGACAAGATCCAGACGATTCTCATGGTCGGAACCACCATCCTGCGAACCAATTTTTTCCAAACCATCTTCCATCAACCGCATCATGGATTGGAAACTTCGGCTTTTAGGCTCACCCATGGTCGATTCCTCCGGGTTTTCTTCTGAAGGCCTCAGTAATGCCTATATTTCATAGGCAAAATATATGCAAAAATACCTCATAACCCAACCGCAATCCCATACCTATCTTTGCCGATAGATAGGGTGAAGTCTCCATGGAGGTTGCCATGTTTGATCTGACTAAAATCATCAGTGCCGAACCAAGCACCGCTTCGGTGGCGCCTGAATTTCTGGAGGATCTGTTCAACAGTATCCCGCTGGGAATCTTTGCTGTTGATGAAGATCTGATGATCACCGCCGTCAACGACGCGGCTCTGGACGCCCTGGAAATTCCGCGTCGCCGGGCCGTTGGGAAACCTTGCTGTGATGTTTTTCGGGGCGTCACCTGCAGGGACGGTTGCGCATTGAGGCAAACCATGAAATCCGGTGAACCCATCGCCAACCTGCGGACGAAGATCAAGGATTCCCTGGGGCGGTTCATTCCGGTTTTCCTGTCCACTTCGGTTTTCCGGGACAAAGATGGAGACGTGGTTGGTGGTGTGGTCACCCTACAGAATTTGAACCGGGAAAAAATACCGGAGATGGAATTCGGCAGCTCCCGGCCCTTCCAGGATATTGTGACCGGCGATCCGAGCATGAAGCAATTGTTCGAGGTCCTGCCGACGATTTCCCGCAGCGACACCAGTGTCCTGGTGGTCGGCGAAACCGGGACGGGAAAAAACCTCCTGGCGAAAACCATCCACAAACTGAGCGCCCGGGCCAGCGGTCCCTTCGTGACGGTCAACTGCGCCGCTTTGCCCGAATCCCTGCTGGAATCGGAACTTTTCGGATACAAGGCGGGGGCGTTTACGGGTGCGGTGCGGGACAAACCAGGTCGATTCGCCGCTGCCCAGGGCGGCACCCTGTTCCTGGATGAAATCGGCGACATTCCCCTGGACATGCAGGTGAAACTGTTGAGGGTTCTCCAGGACAAGATATTCGAACGTTTGGGCGATCAGAGGTCCATTGCCTGCGACATCAGATTCATCACCGCGACGCACCGCAACCTGGAGGAAATGGTTGCCCAGGGGACTTTCCGTCGCGATCTGTACTACCGCATCAATGTCCTCAACGTGGAAATACCACCGCTCAGGAACCGGAAGGGCGATATCCCCCTGCTGGTCGACAGGTTCGTGGGGAAGTTTTCCCGGTCCGGGAAGAAACACGTGACCGGAGTGACTTCGTCCGCGCTGGAAATCCTCATGAAACACAATTATCCGGGCAATGTCAGGGAACTGGAAAACATCATCGAACACGCCTGGGTGATGTGCAAAGACCATGTGATCGACGTCGAACATCTGCCGCGGGGCCTGCGGTTGATGGGTAGTGGAGCGGGTCCGGACAACAGGGTCGGATTTCCCCAGGTCGAGGGGGCCTTCATTCACCAGGTTCTGGAACGGAATGGGTGGCACCGCGAAAACGCCGCCCGGGAACTCGGCATCCACCGCACGACACTGCAGCGGAAGATCAGGAAACTGGGGTTGGTCTCTCCCCATATCGACGGTCGGTCAGTGACGCGGTAACGCATCAGTGTCCGGCCACAGTGATGCAAGCCTGCTTCTGTCTTCTTGGACTGCGATCTCGACGACACCATAACTCGTTGCAATAAAACAAAAAAAAATTTCCAACAAACGCTCTTCCTGGTTCACAACTTGCCATTCATGCATGAAATCCCGAGGGGCGACCCTCTTTAACATGATCCGCTTCCAGGAGAACTGAAATGTCCCAAGAATCCGCCTTCAATCCTTTTGCGACGGCCCAAGCCGAGTTTGACAGGATCGCCGACCTGATCGGGCTGGATGCCGGAGCCCGCCAGATGCTTCGCTCCACCCAGCGGGAGTATCACTTCAACATTCCGGTCCGGATGGACGATGGATCCGTCCAGGTTTTCCAGGGATACAGAATCCAGCACAACGATGCCCGGGGGCCCTGCAAGGGCGGCGTCCGGTTCCATCCCCAGGAAACGGTCAACACGGTGCGTGCCCTGGCCATGTGGATGACCTGGAAGTGCGCCGTCGCCGATTTGCCGTTGGGCGGCGGAAAAGGCGGGGTCATTTGCGATCCCCATAACCTGAGTCCCCGCGAACAGGAGTCGCTGTGTCGGGGGTGGGTGCGGCAGGCCTCTAGCAACGTGGGCCCGGTCCGCGACATACCCGCCCCCGACATGATGACCAATGCCCAGCACATGCTCTGGATGCTGGATGAATACGAAACCATCGCCGGCGGAAGGTACCCGGGGGCATTCACCGGTAAGCCGGTGGGAATGGGAGGGTCCCTGGGTCGTACCGAGGCTACGGGATACGGAGTTGTCTACACCTTGCGGGAAGCCCTGAAGGAACTGGAAATCAAACCCCGGGATACGACGGCCAGCGTTCAGGGATTCGGGAACGTGGCCCAGTACGCCATCGAACTTTATCACCGCTTGGGCGGCAAAGTCGTTTGCGTATCCTGTTGGGATCAGAATGACGAAGTGTCCTACAGCTACGTCAAACCCGAGGGTGTCGACCTGGAGGAGTTGAGGTCCATCACGGATCATTTCGGGGGCATCGACAAGTCGAGGGCCAAGGACCTGGGCTACAAGGTTCTGCCCGGTGAGGTCTGGTTGTCACAGGAAGTGGATATCCTCATTCCGGCGGCCATCGAAAATCAGATCACTTCGGAATCCGTGAAGCTGATCCATGACAAGGTGAAGGTCCTGGCCGAGGGCGCCAATGGACCCACGGCGCCCGAAGCGGACCCGTACCTGGAGGAAAAGGGTATCTTCGTGATTCCCGATTTCCTTGCCAATGCCGGCGGTGTGACCTGCAGCTATTTCGAACAGGTCCAGAGCAACATGAACTACTTCTGGGAGCTGGGAGAGGTTCTCAGCAAACTGGATGTCAAGATGACCGCGGCCTTCTACGCCGTATTCGATCTGTCGAAAAAGCGGGACGTTTCCATGCGGGACGCGGCCTATATGTTGGCCATCGATCGGGTTGCCATGGGGTGCAGGGACCGGGGATGGATCTAATGGACGTGAAGCGAAACGAACCGTTGCCGGTATTCAGTCGGGGCACCTGGGATTCGGGGGAAGTGGTCTCGAGAATCGGCGGGGGGGAAATCGGAGGCAAGGCCAAGGGACTGGTCCTGATGGCCGACGTCTTGCTGGCCAAGGTCTCACCGGAGGAGTTCCCTGAATTCCGGATAACGATTCCGCGCATGGTCGTTCTGCCGACCGGAATGTTCGATTCCTTCATGGACTTCAACGGCCTGTGGGATCTGGCGCTTTCGGATGCCTCGGATGCCCGGGTCGCCCAGGCCTTCCAGAAAGCCACCCTGCCGCCTGAATATCTCGGCGACCTCCGGGATTTTATTTCCCAGGTGGAAGCACCCCTGGCGGTTCGGTCGTCCAGTCTGCTGGAAGACGCCCTGGACCATCCGTTCGCCGGGGTCTATTCCACGAAAATGATCCCCAACAACCAGCCCGATGTCGACACCCGGTTCCATTACCTGGTGGAGGCGATCAGGTTTGTCTACGCCTCCACCTATTTCAAGACCGCGAAAAACTATTTCGAAGGGTCCGGCCTGGATCATACGGGTGAAAAAATGGCCCTGATTGTTCAGGAGGTGGTGGGCAATCGCCATGAGGACCGGTTCTACCCCAGGCTCTCGGGTGTGGCCCGGACCTTCAACTACTACCCCAGCGGCGGGGCCAAACCCACCGACGGTGTCGTGAACCTCGCTCTGGGGTTGGGACGGCAGATCGTCGACGGCGAACTGTCGTGGGGTTATTCCCCGCCTTTCCCGGCAGCGCCTCCGCCGTTCAACGACGTCGGTGACAGGATGCGCAATACCCAGACCACGTTCTGGGCCGTAAACATGGGCACGCCTCCGCCTCCGGATCCCATGGGTGAAACCGAGTTCCTTTTGAACCCGGATCTCACCCGGGGGGAAGGGGACGGGGTGTTGGATCATCTGGTTTCCACATATGATTACCAGTCCGACAGGCTTCGCCTGGGAATGGGCTCCAAGGGACCGCGGGTCCTGGATTTCGGACCGCTGCTCGTGGGGGAAACCCTGCCCTTCAACGACCTGATGCGCAAGATCCTGCCCCTCGCCGAAAGAACGGCGGGTTGTCCGGTCGAACTGGAGTTCGCGGTGGATTGCGACGAGTCCGGCCAACACCGGTTATGTCTTCTGCAGATGCGCGCCATGGTTATTCCAGAAGGGGAATCCAGGGTGTCGCCCCTCGAGTTGAAGGCTCCCGGTGTGATCCTGGCCTCCGAACACGGTCTGGGCCATGGCATGAAAAACGATATTTGCGACATCGTCTTCATCAAGCCGGAGGATTTCCAACTGTCGAAAACCAGGTCGATTGCCCTTGAGGTGGAAAAGATCAACGCCACCCTCCAGGCCGCGAAAAGACCCTACCTCTTGATCGGCTTCGGCCGCTGGGGCAGTGCCGACCCATGGTTGGGCGTTCCGGTGGATTGGGGTCAGATAAGCGGCGCGAGGGTCATCGTTGAATCATCCTTCAGGGAATTGAATCCTGACCCGAGCCAGGGCTCGCATTTTTTCCACAACCTGATCAGTTTCGGAATTTTCTACCTCACGGTCAGGGGCCGGGGAAGCAGTCGGATTGATTGGGACTGGCTGAACGAACAGGCGACGGTCCAGGAAACGGGATTTCTCAAACACGTCGGGTTGACGCGGCCGTTGATGGTGAGGATGGACGGGTTGGCGGGTCTGGGTGTCATCACCGCGGGGAACGAGTCATGAAAGAAACCGAAAAGCTGATTGGTGACCTGCAGGAACGGGCAAAAGAATTACGCTGTCTCTACGAGGTCGAAAAAGCGCTCAACGAAGTGAAACGGCCACTGTCGGATGTGATGATGAAAGTGGTCGAAGCTATCGGCCCGGGTTGGCAATTCCCTGAATTCTGCGTGGTGTCCATTGAACTGGAAGGAGAAATGTTCGAATCCAGTGGTTTCATGATGACCCCCTGTTCCCTGGAAACTTCCATATCGGTGCAGGGCGAAGCCGTCGGAAGCCTACGGGTTTGTTACACCGAGGAATGCCCCGCTGAGGACCGGGGGCCGTTCCTGGAGGAGGAGGTCCAACTTCTCGAAAGCCTGGCCGACCGGTTGGGACACTATCTCCTGTTCAGGAAACTGCAGAGCATGGGCAAGAAGTGGCGCGAACTGGAAACCATGTCCAACGAGGCCGGTGAAGAAAACTGGCAGGTCATTATCGACCTTCTGCGTGAAACCGACGATTCTTTATTTCTGCGTATTTCCCGGAAAATGCTCAACTTCCTGTGTTCCATCGGTATCTCCGGAGCCCAGACGATGTTGAAGCAGATCGACAAGGAATACGACCCGCAGGAATTGGGGACCGGTGAGACGAATGTGCCGGAAGCATGGACGGCCACTGACAATTCCCTGTTGTTGGATGGTGGGCCGTTCCGGCTCGCCGCAAAAAATATTACCGGCGAGGAAATCATTTTCTATGTCCAGAAATGGATCCAGGAAGACAAAGCCGCCGCGTTCCTGAATGTTCTGGACAATCCCCGCTCCACACTCAGCGAAATCCAGGAAGCCCTCAGAAAGTTCCAGCAGGCGGCCCAGGACGGGTCCGGTCTGCCCGATTCCACCATGAAAAGCGTGGGTGTTTCCCTGACCCAGAGGGTGTTGACGGAGCAACTCGATTTTGTCAAAACGGCCAAGGACCATGTGGGAATTTCGTTTTTCAGGGACTTGATGGACAGAATCATCATGCCTACCGAATGCCATGGGAAACTGGGCGGGAAAGCGGCAGGGATGTTGCTGGCCCACTGTATTCTGAGGGGCCGGGATGTTGCGCGGTCGCAGGTGGCCGGTGCCGCTCCGAGCGAGGCGATCGGCACCGAGGATGGTGTCGACTGGAACCTGCTTTCAGAGATCAAGATTCCCCGGACCTGGCACGTGGCGTCCGATGCGGTCCTCGATTTCATCGCCTACAACGATCTGGAGGATACCCTCCACCAGAAATACAAGACCATCGACGAGGTTCGTCGGGACTATCCCAACATTATCCGGTTGTTCAAGAACTCCTCCTTTCCTCCCAGCCTGGTCCACGGAATGTCGGCGGCCCTCGATGATTTCGACGGTGTGCCCATCGTTATCCGTAGTTCGAGTCTTCTGGAAGACAGGGTGGGGACCGCCTTTTCCGGAAAATACAAAAGCCTTTTCCTGGCCAACCAGGGCACCAAGAAGGAATGCCTCAAAGCCCTGCTGGACGCTGTTTCGGAAATATACGCTTCCATGTTCGGGCCGGATCCCATCGAGTACCGGGCGGAAAGAGGCGTTCTGGAATTCGATGAGCAGATGGGCATCCTGATCCAGGAAGTGGTGGGAACCCGGAACGGGAAGTATTTTTTCCCCGCCTTCGCGGGGGTGGCCTTCTCTAAAAACGAATTCAGGTGGTCGCCGAGGATCACCCGTGACGACGGTCTGGTCAGGTTGGTTCCCGGACTGGGGACACGTGCTGTCGATCGTACCGGTGACGACTACCCGGTGCTCATCGTGCCGGGACAGCCCGAGCTCCGGGTCAATGTCGCGGTCGATGAAATCGTCAGGTACTCGCCGAGCAAGATGGACGTGATCAACCTGGAAACCAATACCTTTGAAACGGTCGAGGTCGACAGGATGTTGAAGGAATTGGAAGGTCGGTATAAAGGTCTTCCCCTCGTTTTTTCAGTGTTGAAGGACGGAAGATTCGTCAAGCCCGTCAGCATCCTGTTGGATCCGGAGAAGGAGCGGATTTTCCCCACCTTCGACGAAATCCGTTCGGACAGGAAGTTCCTGCCCCAGTTGAAAGGGTTGCTCAAGGTCCTTGAAAACACTTTGCAGACTCCCGTCGACGTGGAATTCGCGCATGACGGAGAGCATCTCTATCTGCTCCAGTGCCGGCCGCAAAGCCAGGCGGAGATGGCTCCTCCGGCGCCTATTCCCCAGGATGTCCCCGCGGAGGACATCATCTTTACGGCAAACAAATTCGTCAGTAACGGGCATGTGGAAGACATCACCCATTTGGTCTACGTGGATCCTGAGCGTTACGGAAAACTGGCAACGAAGGCCGAAATGAAGGCGGTGGGTCAGGCAATCGGTAAACTGAACAAGATTCTGCCGCGGAAAAAATTCATCCTGATGGGACCAGGTCGGTGGGGCAGCAGGGGAGACATCAAGCTGGGTGTCAGCGTGACCTACGCGGATATCAACAACACCGCCATGTTGATCGAGATCGCCCGTATGAAAGGTAGCTACGTTCCGGACGTGTCATTCGGAACCCACTTCTTCCAGGATCTGGTCGAGGCCGGCATCGGATATCTGCCTCTGTACCCTGATGACGAGGGTATACAGTTTGCGGACCGTTTTCTGCTCAGGGCTGACAACGTTCTGGGTGAACTCGTACCGAAGTTTGTGGAACTTTCGGACGTCATCAGGGTCATCGATACAGCCAAGGTGACCGACGGCAGGATAGTGAAGATCCTTTTGAACGCCGACCTGGACAAGGCCATGGCCTGCATTACCGAACCCGGGATCAAACTGGAAAAGGCGCCCCAGCCCGGGAAAAAGGATAATCTTCAACCGATTCAATACTGGCTGTGGCGAAAACAGATGGCCGAAAGAATTGCCAGGGACCTGGACAAGGTGAAGTTCGGGGTGGAGTCCATGTACCTGATCGGAAGCGTCAAGAACGCCATTGCCGGACCGGCCAGCGATATCGATCTGATGGTGCACTTCAGGGGAGACCAGGAGCAGAGGTCCCGGTTACTGCACTGGCTGGACGGGTGGAGTCGCTGCTTGTCGGAGGTCAACTATCTGAAGACAGGGTATCGTACCGAAGGACTGCTCGACGTTCATATCATTACCGACCAGGACATAAAAAACAGGTCCAGTTACGCGGTGAAGATCGGCGCTATAACGGATGCGGCCTATGAATTGTCCATTGGGGGGAACTAGCAGAATTCCAGGTTGGCTGAATCGGGGTCGTGCGGGTCGAAACGCACCAGCGCCAACTTTGGCATTTCGGTGGCCGCCGACAAGGAAACGGTCCGACCGAATTGATCCCGCCACTTGCCGGTCAAGGTGCGGCTTTCGTGGACATGTCCATGCAAAGTCAGAATGGGCTGCCTTTTCGCGATGAACTTTTGAATGGCGATGCTGCCTATGTGAACATCCAAAGGAACGTGGTCGACCTTTTTTCCGTCCAGGGCCGCCCGGTCAAGATTGCAATCATAGGGCGGGCAGTGGAACAGGCAAATGGCATGGGTCAGGTCATCGTCTCCGGTCAATTCAAGCAGTTCCTCGGCAATCGTGGTGAACCTGATGGCTCGGCCCTCGGGGCCGGCGGTGCGGCTGCCCTCTTCGGGTGAAATGCAGCCGGGATCGACGAATCTCGAAACATCGTATCGCTCCCAATCCTTCAGCTGGAACGGGGAGGGAGGAATGCACGAATACCCGTAGACCGCGAACGGGCCGAAATCGATTTTCCTGCCGTGCATGTAGTTGAGCAGGCCTTCCTTCTCCGCGTCCCGCAGCGAATCCTCGTGGAAGCGCGGGTCGTCGTTCCCCAGGATGACGAACATCCGGGGATAGTCATCGCCGAGATCGTCCTTGAGTTTCCTCAGTTCTGGAAAGACAAAATCCAGGAGGAAGTCTTCCTGGTCAGGGGAGGATTTCCATGAGGGATCCATACCGTGGGGAAGAAGATCGCCACCCAGGAAAACTCCCCGGGGTTTTTCCTCTCTAACCATGCTGAACAAGGTCACATATCGACTGGTTTGCCCATGAAGGTCGGAGACAAAAAATGAAGGAAACATCGGGACACGCCTGCGAAGTTCGGGTGATGAGGATCAGATCGCGTCGTCGATGATGGCCAGCATGGCATTCTCAACCTGGGTGGCCGTTTCGGCAATGGTCGGGCTGTCGCCGAAGACCTGCAGCAATTGGGTCGGCAATATGGTTCCCACCATGGTCTGGCCGTCTTTCTCCCATACCCCGATCCGGCAGGGAAGCGCCATGTTAACCCGGATGTCCTCATTCAGGATAGAGGCCGCGTGATGGGGATTGCAGATTTCGAGGACGTGGACGCGGTGGGGGAATTCGATACCCTTGTGACGCATGGTCTGTCGAAGGTTGTGTTCATGCAACAGTCCGAACTGATGCTTCTCCGCGGCGGCAATCAGATCCTGCATTACGATCTGAACACTCTTTGGTGTGGATTTGATATGAAACATATAGTGCCGGACCTTTCGCGAAAGTGTCGTAGGTTGGATGAATCATACCTTGGCAATCGGTATGGGGACAATATAAATCGGTTTTTACCGTGGCGGAGTTCATGCTCGAGTCGATGGCAGCGTTATTGGAAATCAGGGAGATGGAAATTGCGGACGAAACCGACTCAAGTGCGAAACCTCATAAAATGGCACATAAAAGGACCCCCCGGGGGGTTCCCGCCAGTAGGCCTCCGGCCCAGATCCACGTCCACGAAAATGCAGCACCGGTTGACACTTCCCGACACGGCGACTATCCTGCTGGTGACCGTTGGGGGTGGCTGTCCCGCCAAAAAATGGGATTCAGCCTGAGAAAAACCCTTGGAACCTGAACCGGATCATGCCGGCGTAGGGAAACGGGCCGCACGTGGCGCCTTCCAGAACAACGGAGGCGCCGTTTTTTGTGGCTTTCACTTTCTCCGCCTGGCCAACCTCTCGAGGTGCCAGCAATGAAACGCGCAATACTTCCCGCCTTTTTCCTGATGTTCGCGGTCGCGGCGTTCGCGGAAACCGAGGTCGATCCTGATCCCGACCGGACCTACGAAGGCGGGGAGGTCGTGGTCACGGCCAGCCGCTACGACGACGACACCAGCATGAACGTTACCAACATCACCCAGGAAGAGCTGCAGCTGCGTGAGCCCGATCTCGAACTGCCGATGCTTCTGCAGGGCCTGCCCGGCGTGTTTTCCTACAGCGACGCGGGCAGCGGCCTGGGCTACACCTACCTGAAGATCCGCGGTTTCGATCAGCGGCGGGTCGGGGTGTTGTTCAACGGTATTCCCCTGAACGATCCGGAAGATCACCAGGTCTGGTGGGTCGATATGCCGGATCTGGCGGCCAGCGTGCAGGATATCCAGGTGCAACGCGGCGTCACCAATTCCATCGGTGGTATGACTGCCATCGGTGGCACGGTTAACATCATTTCGGCGAACTTGTCCGATACGCCCGGCGGGATGTTTTCACTGAACGCCGGCAGTTACGGTTTTTCGAAGCAGATGATTACCTACCAGACCGGCAAGCTGGGCAAGGGGTTCAAGTCGATGATCCGCCTGTCGCGCCAGGAGAGCGACGGTTACCGTGACCGGTCGGGTTATGAAGGTTGGGGTGTGTTCTGGAGCGGCCAATACGAGACGGCCAACACTTCGACGCGCGTCAACATCTACACGGGAAAGGAACTGACCCATCACGCGTGGGACGCGGTGCCCGCCTCGATTCTCGCCACCAACCGCACGGCGAACATGGAAACGTATCACAACGCGGTGGACGACTTTCAGCAGCCCCACTACGAACTGCACAACACGATCTATTTCAGTGACAATCTTTCGTTGACCAACCGGCTCTACTACATAAACGGCAAGGGGTTCTACGAAAACTACAAAGACGACCAGCGGGCCGCCGATTATGCCCTGGACACTCTGCCGGGCGTGGCGCCGGATGATGATATCGACCTGATCCGCCAGAAGTGGGTGCGGAAGGATCACGTGGGTTGGGTGCCCGGTCTGGAATGGCAGCAGAATCGCGGTCGGCTTCTGGTCGGCGGCGACTTGTACACCTTCCACTCCGACCACTGGGGCGATGTGATGTGGGCCGAAGGTTTCGCGCCCGCGGATTTCAACGAGCAGTTCAAGTACCACCAATACACCGGCGACAAGGACGCCTTCTCCCTGTACGCCAACCAGCGCTACCGGGTCGCCGGTGGTCTGACCGCGACCGTGGATCTGCATTTCCAGCACAAAGAATACGGTTTCATGCAGGATGAGGTGGGCAACTTCACCAACGATTTGCGCAACTCCTACACGGTGGACTACGATTTTTTCAATCCCAAAGGATCGTTGCATTGGCAAGTCCCTGGCCGGGTGGTAGGGGGTGAGATGGCGGCGTATGGATCGGTCGGTCGCAACCATCGTGAACCCACCGATGGGGAACTCTTCGACACCTGGCAGAGTGGCAGCGACCTTGGTGTCCAGCCCTTGTTCCGGACCAGCCGGGACGTGTTGAAATCAGATGGATCCGTTGATTATGTGGAGTGGTTCGATCCCTATGTCCAGGAGGAACGGGTCGATGACTACGAGATCGGCATCTCCTGGCAGAACCCGCGCCTGAGTTTCACGTTGGGCGGGTACTGGATGGATTTCCAGAACGAGATCGTGGCGCTCGGCGGGGTCAGTGACGACGGCAGTTCCATCCGCGGCAACGCCGGCCGGACCGAACACAAGGGGCTGGAACTGGGACTGCGCGCCAGGGTTGCCGGCGCGCATGATCTATCCCTGGCCGCGTCGCGAAGCTGGGACGAGTTCAGGGAATTCATTTTTCACGATTACGACGGATCGGTTCACGACTATTCGGGCAATCCCATCTCTCTTTTCCCAAGCCATCTGCTGATGGTGGCGTGGGACGCCAGATGGACTCCGGGCGTGCTGACCCGTCTTCGCCTGCGCAATGTCGGGCGGCAGCATCTGGACAATACCGGGGACAGGGAGCGCACCATCGATCCCTGGAATACGGTCGATCTTTCCTTGTGGTTTGATCTGGCGGGGCTGGGCGCGAAGTCACTCGATGGGGCCCGGGTATTCGTTCATCTGAGAAATCTTGGTGACACGGAATACGAAACATGGGGATACTGGGCCGGAGAGAACTACTACACACCCGCCGCGGGGCGGAATTTTGCAGTCGGGATGGATTACCACTTCTAATGAGTCATTACGATCCTGAAACCGGCGGGGCTTCGTGTCCCATTTTCCGCAAAAAGGGCAAGCGGGCGGTTGTCCTGTGCAACGGGCCGCAGCCTCCGGTGCCCCTGCTCGACTACTGGCTGAAAGGCGCCGATATTTTCGTCTGCGCCGACGCCGCGGGTCATCCCTATGATCATCTTCCCCGGGAACCAGACGTGGTGATCGGTGATTTCGATTCCCTGGCCGGCCGGATCCTTTCGGGCCGCGACGGACCCAAGTTCCTGCAGGTCGCCGACCAGTACACCACCGACAGCGAAAAGGCCCTTCTCTACCTGATAGGAGAGGGATTCGAGGAAGTCATTCTCATGGGTTCCACGGGCTGGCGGTTGGATCATACCCTGTACAACGTGCAGCTTTTGGAACGATTCGCCGACCAGCTGCGCATCCTGATAGCGGGCCATCACGCCGACACGGTTCGGCTGGGGGCGGGCTCCCAGGTTTCGTGGGATATTTCGCCGGGTGTCCTGTTTTCCGTGATCCCCATGTGCGGCCTGGTCACAGGCGTTACCTTCGAAGGCGCCATGTATCCCCTGCTGGGTGAAACCCTGGAGCCCGGCGGGCCCGCGACGATCAGCAACCGGGTGACCATGTCGCCGCTGCTTATTTCGGTTGGCACCGGCGCCCTGTTGGTGGCCGTCGACCGGGAACTCGGCCCCGACTTCATCGAAGACATCTTCGAGGAAGAATGATTTGAACTCCCTGGCCGGAGTCGTCTACGCGGCGTTCCTCCTGTTTGTCGTGCTCCGCCTTTTCCGCAAACCGACGACCGGGGCGGTGGACTACATTGTCGCCGGCCGCCGTCTGACCCTGCCCGCCTTCACGGCTTCACTGGTGACGACATGGTACGGGGGCATCCTCGGCGTGGGCGAATACACCTGGACCTACGGGATCAGCAACTGGCTGGTGTTCGGTGTGCCCTATTACCTGTACGCGGGTATTTTTGCCTTCTTTATCGCCGCTCGCGCCCGCCGTTCCCGTGTCCTGACCCTGCCGGATTTATTGGAAGATCGCTATGGCCGTCCCGCCGCCCTGGCCGGCGCGGGCATCCTGTTCGTGATGACCGCCCCGGCGGCCTACGTGCTGATGCTCGGCGTGCTGGTGAATTTCGCCACGGGCTGGCCACTGTGGGTGGGTGTCGTGTTGGGTACCCTGCTCTCGATAGGCTACGTGTTCCGCGGTGGTCTGCGCGCCGTTGTTGCCACTGATATGGTGCAGTTTTTTCTGATGTTCCTCGCGTTTCTGGTGCTGGTGCCGGTGTGCGTATCGCGTTTCGGGGGATGGTCGTTCCTGCAGGCGGGATTGCCGGCGGAGCATTTGAAGTGGGACGGAGGCCTTGGATTCCAGGCGATCGCGGTGTGGTACTTCATTGCCCTGTCGACCCTGGTCGAGCCGGCTTTTTACCAGCGCTGCTACGCCGCCCGCACCGAGAAGACCGCCAAGTGGGGGATCGTCGCGGCCATCGGTTTCTGGATCGTCTTCGATCTTTTGACCACCACCGCCGGTTTGTACGCGCGGGTTTTGCTGCCTGATCTTGCCGACCCCTTGCAGGCCTTTCCCGCCCTGGCCGGTCTGGTGTTGCCCAGCTTCTGGCAGGGGATTTTCACGGTGGGATTATTGGCCACCATCATGTCGACGGTGGACAGTTACGCCTTCATCGGCTCCATCACTCTGGGCCGTGATCTGATCGGGCGCTGGCGGGGTGTTGGTGAGGAAGAATCTTTGCCATGGATACGTTGGAGCCTGGTGGCCACCGCGGTTGTGGCCGTGGTGCTGGCCTTGTGGGCCGGTTCGGTGATCGCGTTGTGGAAGACGTTGGGGTCGATCGGGACACCCATGCTGCTTTTGCCGTTGGTGCTGGCACATACACGGAGGCGGGTTTCGGGGGGAAGGGTTTTGTGGGCGATGCTTTTGTCCGGTGGTGTTTCGGTGGTCTGGCTGGTTTTGGGAGGTGGGGGGCCCTGGCTTGGGGTGGAGGCGATCTTTCCAGGGTTGGCGGTTTCGGTTGGGGTGTTGGGGGTCGGTTTATTTGGGGCAAAAAATTACTGAGCATTTGATGGATTATCGTGTATGGCCCTGCTGGCAGGGGTGAGGGCGATGATTTTAATAATTTATGGCTATTTGATATTGCGGGACATCTTTGAGATTACATCACTCAGTAGACCCATCCAACAAAGTTTTCACAGGAATTGAATTTCAGTATTGAGTATTTGGCCTTGAAATTGCTTATAATGTAGCTTATGGTGCGCAATATACGAACTAGGAGATACAATGACGCTTGCTTATAAACAATTTGAAGAGGCCTTCAAACTGCTAAATGGTCGGCTTGCCCTAGCTGGAGCACCGCCATACCGCCTCGTGGTATGTGGCGGAACCGCGCTATTGGCTATGGGATTGGCCACGCGAGTGACTCGGGACGTGGACATTGTTGCTTTGGCCGACAACGAAGGTGTATTGGTCGATCCCGCTCCATTACCCGAGCCGTTGGTAAAAGAGGCAGACGAGGTTCAGGGTGATTTAGAGCTTCCGGATAATTGGCTGAACAACGGTCCGTCCAGTGGGGATGGTGGCTTGTTTCGGCTCGGCCTTCCTCCAGGATTTGCCGAGAGGTTGAGTTGGCAATCATTCGGGGAAAACCTGAGTGTGGGATTTATCAGCCGGATAGACCAGATCCACTTCAAACTGTACGCAGCGGTGGATCAGTTCGGTGGCTACCACGCGGATGATCTTCACTCCTTAAATCCAACGGATGAAGAAATATTGACTGCTGTAGCCTGGACACGAACCCATGATCCCTCCAAAGGATATTTAGCGTCCCTAAAGAGATTCCTGCAGGAGTTTGACTATGAACACCTCGTTAATAGAATTTAAGTCTGCGGTTCTCGGGAATCTTCTCGAGCTGCTCTGGCGTCAGTGGTCTGCTCTGGGAGTTTCCGGTTCCAGCCAAAAACAACAGAAGACCGTCGTTGACCCGGAGGCTCTTTTACTGCTGACCTTGACAGTGGCCCGTTACGATCCGCGGTTGTTCGACGAGGTCCTCGAATGGGTTGATGTCAATGGCGCCAGTCTCAATGTTCATCGGTTGAAAAACTTGCTGAAGCAATATGATTTCCAGGCCAAGCCCCAACTCGGGGCACTCGCTGAACGGGCGGGACGAAATTCCTCCCTGGCTCTCAAATGGAAGAATCTGGCCTCAAAATTCAGGGCCGAACCTCCAGAGTCCCTTTTCTTTCTCAAGAACGGTTTTCCCTTTCCTGTGCCTGACAACTCCGATGAGACTTTTCATAAGCATGGCCTGATTCGCGGACCGATCAATCGGCGGAATCTAACCCAGCCAATTCCCGGCGAAGGGATGGCGTCATTGTTGCTCCGGTTGCGGGCTTTGTTGGGGATCAATATTCGTTGTGAAATTCTA
>JAGLCY010000099.1 GCA_023270185.1 Candidatus Krumholzibacteriia bacterium
GCTCCATTGTTCAGGGCGTTGGAAATCTTGTGGCTGGGGTTGGTCGATCCCGCTCGACAGAACCTGGACGAAACGATGTTGGCCTCGGAGTGGCGACGTACGGCCAGAGATATGGTGCCGCTTCTGGGTGAAGCGGAACGGGGGCAACCCCTGCGGGACGAATCGCTATACAAAGGGAAAAAATACGCCGAGATTTTTGAGGCGGACATCAAGACATTCCTGGGGCGATTGACGGAGTAGCATCATGTATTTGGTTTTCCCCTTGATCGAAAAAAGCGAGGCCATCCGCCCATCACAATATTATTGTCCAAACATATCATTAAGTTGGGACATCTCATTGGCGAGGATAACCAATCCGACCATAAGAGCTAATCCTCCCACTACCAGCAGCGTCGTGGTGGTGGAAGAAGACCCGCCTGTTGATCCAGTCTCGATGGAGTAAATCCGGTCGGATGAATATTCAGTTGGTTGATTGGATTGGTCTTCATGCTCAATGAGGATCTTGCTGGAGGAAATCGACCAAACGGTACCTCGGACCTGTGTCCCATCCACCAGGACCAGTTTGACATTGTCCCCCGGGTTGACCCGATCCCTCATGGATTCCAATGTGTTCGATTTCGACTTTGAGGAGTTTTTCATGATCGATTGAACCTGATCCATGGAATAACCACGGGGCTGGAGATTGTTTCCTTTGGCCTCAAGAACGATCTCACTTGAGGAAATGACCTGAACGATCCCTTCGGCTTGTTCTCCATCCACCAAGGTGATCCTGACCTTGTCACCGGGTTTGAGGTCACAGGTTTCCCCAACTTCCTGGCCGGGCTCGAGCGACCCCTCGGTTCTGGTGTAACAGGCAACCTGGTAGCCGCTGCAGCCGGCCCCGAAAAACAACAGGCTGACCAGCCAGAAAAATCTCATTATCGGTTTCATGATTGTCCTCCTTTGAAATGCGGTCACCCAATATATCGCAAAGAGGCTGCCAAAAATCCGGGAGTGCAGTAAGTCTTTTAAGTTATTGAAAAGAAAGGCTTTAACGGTGCAGCAGGTTTGGCCGACTCAATTTGGGGTATGGGATAGTGTATGGAATAGGGAACGGTCCTTTCACCGTTTTCATACTGGTGGAAGGTGTTTGGGTCCAAATTCTTAATGAGACCTTTTGATGGTTCATGCCCTCCAACCCTGCTGGCAGGGCCAGACGTAATGATTTTACAAAAATAACGGCCGGCGAAAAACGCCGGCCGTTCATTATCCCGCAACCTGCAAATATCCTACTTCAACATCTTCCAGAGATAGGCGTAGGTCAGACCCCACATGTAGGCCCGCTGATTCAGATTGGCCGCCACCCCGTGACCGCCTTCGGTGTTTTCGTAGTAATAAACGGGTTTGCCCATGTCGGTCATCTTCTTCACCATCTTGCGCGCGTGGCCGGGATGTACCCTGTCATCCCTCGTCGAGGTGTAGAAGAAGACCTTCGGGTAATCCTTGTCCTGGTCCAGGTTGTGGTACGGCGACCAGGTCTTGATGTATTCCCAGTCGTCGGTGTCGGGGTTGCCGTACTCCGCCATCCAGCTCGCGCCGGCCAGAAGCTTGTTGTAGCGCTTCATGTCCAGCAGGGGAACCTGGCAGACCACAGCCTCGAACAGTTCCGGACGCTGAACGAAACACGCGCCCACCAGCAGTCCGCCATTGGAGCCGCCGACGATTCCCAGGTGTTCGGGGGAAGTGATCTTCCGGGCGATCAGGTCTTCGGCCACGGCAATGAAATCGTCGAAGGAATTCTGATGTTTCTCCTGCATCGCAGCCTGGTGCCACTTGGGGCCGAATTCGCCGCCGCCGCGGATGTTGGCCAACACGGAGACACCGCCGCGTTCGACCCAGGCCGCGCCGGTGGCGCCGGAGTAACGGGGTCGCATGCTGATTTCGAACCCGCCGTAGCCGTACAGCATGGTCGGGTTCTTCCCGTTGGCCTCGAAGCCCTTGGGCATGACGATGAAGTAGGGAATCATGGTGTCGTCTTTGGAGGCGGCTTCGTACTGTTCCACGGTCATGCCTTCGGAATCGAAAAATTCAGGCGCACTCTTGAACAGCCGGGATGCTTCGCCGTCAGGCATGAAGTACAGGCTCGATGGTGTGGTGAAATCGGTGTAGTTGATGATGAAGTCGTTGTTCAGGTCGCTGGTGCCGAAGATGCCGACTGAACCCAGACCCGGGAGCTCGATTTCCTTGTGCGTCCATCCCTTGTCGGTGAAGCTGTACTTGTAGAGTTTGCTGCTGACATTGTCCATGGTGGTGACCAGCAGATGATCGCGGGTGGTGGAGACACGGCTCAGGGAGATCCTGTCCTCCGGTTGGAAGAGCTGGTCGAAAGAGCGCCCGCCGGCCAGAAAATCCTCGAGGCCGATGGCCAGCAACGCGTCGGCCGGATAGGTGTTTCCGCCCACGGTCCAGTCGGTACGCAGGGAGAGCAGCAGCTGCTCCTTGAAGATGCCCTTCATTTCCGCGTCCTCGGGGAACTCCAGTTTCACAAGTTCACCATCACGCCTCAGGAAGCTGGTTCCGCGAAAAAATTCCGGTGTCTTGTTGACCAGGTCATATCGCCCCTCGGGTGTGTGCATGCTGTAGGCGGAGACGGAGACATCCTCGACCGAGCCTTCGTAGACGAGCTCGGCGCTGTCCAGGGATGTGCCCCGCTGCCATTCCTTGACCAGGCGGGGATAACCCGATTCCGTCAGGGTGCCTTCACCGAAATCGGTGCCGATCCAGAGTGTGTTTTCGTCTTTCCAGCTGACCTGGGCTTTGGCTTCGGGAACAAAGAAACCGTCGGCGACGAACTCCTTGCTCACGGCGTCGAATTCGCGTGTGACCGAAGCGTCGCCGCCGCCGCGCGAAAGGGTGATCAGGAATTGGTGGTAGTCAGGGTAGAGGCCACTTCCGCCTTTCCAGACCCAGTTTTCGTCTTCGGCTTCAGCCAGGGCGTCCACGTCGATGACCGTTTCCCATTCCGGCGATTCGGTCAGGTAGCTGTCCAGATTTGTTCGACGCCAGATGCCGCGCACATGGTCCTTGTCCTGCCAGAAGTTGTAGATCCAATCGCCGCGCAGGGCGGGGTAGGGGATGCGGTCGCTGGAGTTGAAGATCTCCAACAGGCGTTCGTGGATTTCCCCGTATTCGGGCACGGCTTCGAGTTCGGCCGTGTCGGTGGCGCTGCGTTCCTTGACCCACTCGAGCGCCTTCTCGCCTTCGACCTCTTCGAGCCAGAGGTAGGGATCGGCGTCGTCGGCAAAGCCGGCGCCGACGGGTAGCAGGATGGCGGCAATCAACAGGAATATGGCGAGGCGCATGGCAGTCTCCTTGGCCGGTTGGCGTGATTCGCTGGGGGATAGCGTATTACCAATTTGGTGGGATGGAAGTGGGGGTCAAGAAGAAAGGTCCCGGGAAAAGGAATCCGATAATTCACAAAAAACCGGGACCAGGCCTATTCCGGCAGTTTCTTAATGCGTTTCAGCAGATCCGGAAGTTGTTTCAAAGCGGCCCACTGCTTGATCGTCTGTCTGTATTCCTGTGCGGGAGTTCCAAGGATCGTTGCTCCCGGCTCAACATCGGCCAGCGCCGTGGCGTTTCCGCCAAGTTTGGCGCCGCTGCCTACTGTGCAGTGGTCCTTGATCCGAGAACCGCCGCCCATGATGACGCCGTCACCTAAAGTGATGGATCCCGCCAGTCCGGATTGGCCGGCCATCACGCAGGAGCGGCCGAGCCTGCAATTGTGGGCGATTTGAACCAGGTTGTCGATTTTTGTGCCGTCGCCGAGGTAGGTGGTGCTGAATTTTCCCCGGTCGATGCAACTGCCCGCGCCGATTTCAACGCCATCTCCAAGGGTGACGGTACCGATCTGGGGAACTTTGACCAGGCCCCGACCATCGGGGGAAGGCCGGTAACCAAAGCCATCGGCCCCGATCGAAACATTGAGATGGAGGATACAATTGTGGCCAATCCGGCACCGTTCACGCACGACGGTCCCGGACCAGATAATCGATCCGCTGCCGATGCTGGAATCATCCAGGATCGTGACATTGGGGTAGAGTCTTGTGTTCGCGCCGATAACAACACCGGGACCGATATAACAGCCGGCTCCGATGGAGGCGCCTTCGCCGATTTCAGCTGTCGGGTCGACCACAGCGGATGAATGTATCCCCTGCTCATATTTTGGCGGATCCGGCTCGAATAGTGAAAGGACCTGTGCCATGGCAAGATCAGCATCGTCCACACGTATAAGGGCGCGGTCCGGCCCCGGTTCGATATCCAGATTATCATTGACGATCGCGGCGGATGCGCTCGATTCATCCCATGAAGAAATGTATTTCTTGTCCCCGACAAACGTCAGCTGGTTCGCTTGCGCCGCGGTGATTTCTTCCAGTCCCGTGATTTGAATTGTCGGTCTGCCGACGAGAACACCGTCGACTTCCTGTCTGATTTCCTCGACGGTGAACTTTTTCAAAACAGCTCCTAAGCATCATCCATGGATTAAGAATTGCACCGACAAACAGGTTAACTTCAATTTCGGTTCTAATGCAAGGAACATGGTCGGGAGATCGGCCTCAAAAACCGCCACCCAGGTCAAATACGGATTCCATACCCTTCGACACGGCCAGACCGCCGATGAGCAGAATGCCGGCAACCTTCAGGATGTCGGTCTTGGTCCCGGAAGGAAGGGCGGATTTTTTCTGGATCGATAAAATCTGACCAGTGGTATAGCCCCGGGGCTGCAAACTGTTGGCCTCCGCATCCAGCACAACCTCGAATGGGGTGTTGAACTGGACGATTCCTTCGACCTGACTTCCGTCCACCAATTCGAGAATGGCCCTGTCCCCGGTTTTGAGATCCCAGATTGTTCCGATCTCCTGATCGGTCCCGAGTAACGGGTCAGGTCTGGAAAAACCGACAACGCCGAAGCCGCTGCATCCGGAAAGGAAAATCAACAGGGATACCGACCAGAATAATTTGATAAGGGAAAACATTTTGGGCCTCCTCCGGCTTTGGGGTTTGCCCAATGAACCGCAAGGAGGTAACCAAATGCCGGCCGGAAAAAATTTATTATAAGTAGAAGATAAATAGAATGTTACGACGATGAAAAATGTGATGGTGGAGTTTCTGAGACCAGGAACTGTATGAAAAAACGAACTGTTCTGATTTCGCTTTCATACTTTTTGAAGGGCGGGGAAGTACAGTTCTAGTCCCGCTCATCAGGGGCGAATATCCTCTTGAGCGTTTCCAGATCCCGCTCCCGTTCCTCGCGGGACTGCGCGCTCTTCAAAGTGGAAACGGACCTTCCGAGAACCTTCTTGATGAACTGCTGCAGGCTGCGGTCCACGGCGATCGCCACTTCCTCCGACTGCTTCTTGCGCACGAAGCCCACCTGCTTGTCCTTCAGGCCCTCGAGATAGGCCTTGAACTCGGCCACCGTCGGCCGCAGGTCGATATCCTCGAGCCACTGCTGAAATTCTTCCAACTCTTCCTGGATGATTCCCTGGGCGTGCGGTACCTGGCCCGCGCGGGCGTCCAGGTTGCCCTGGATGATGCCGTCCAGATCGTCCAGTCCGAACATGAACACGTTGCTGATCTTTCCCACGTCGGGATGGATGTCGCGGGGCACGGCGATATCCAGCAGAAACAGGGGTTTTCCCTTGCGGCGGGGAACGGCGGCTTCGACCATCTCCGGCATGATCACCGGTTCGGTGGCGCCGGTGGTCGAAAGGATGACGTCGGCTTCGGCCACAGCGGCGGTCAACTGATCCCAGGGGAGGACGGAAATCTTGCCGCACTTCCCCGCGGGATCGGGCGCCGGGGCCAGCAGGCCGCCACTGTTTTTCTCGGCTTTCTTGTCGAGACCCGCCTTCCTTTCGGCCCGCAGCGTGTCGGCCAGCAGTTCGGCATTCTCCAGGCTACGGTTGACCACGACCAGATGTCCGATGTTGTGCTGCAGGAAGTGCCGGGCCGCCAAGCCGCCGGTTTCGCCCGCACCAACCAGGACGGCCCTGTGGTCACAGAGCTTGTCGAAGAACTTCCGGGCCAACTCCACCGCGGCGAAGGCCACGCTGACCGCGCCGATGGAAATCCTGGTTTCCGTGCGAACACGTTTGCCTGTGCGGAAGGCACCCTGGAAGGCGCGCAATAATCCCGGGCCGGGTTCGTGGTGGTTGCGGGCCAGGCGGTAGGCGTCCTTGAGTTGGGCGGAAATCTGGGGCTCGCCCAGCATCATGCTTTCCAGGCCGGACGAAACGCCGAACAGGTGCCGGACCGCTTCCAGGTCCCGCAACTCGGTCGCGTATTCGGAGAAGAAGATATCGGCGTCCGCGCCGACTTCGGTCAGGCCTCGCCGCAGAAGAGCGTCCGCGTCGGTGCCTTCGGTCACTTCGAGATAGATCTCGGTCCGGTTGCAGGTGGACACCGGTATCACCGATATGCAGCCTGTTTCGCTGGCGGTCGGGTCATGGTTCTCGTCGGCGTAGTGTCCACCCAACGCGTCCATCAACCGGGTGGCGAGCTCCGGATCCAGATGCGCTTTTTCACGCACTTCGGTAGGGGCGTTTTTGTGGTTGATGCTGCGCACATGAAGGGTGGTGGGACCGATCATCGATCATGCCCCCCTTCACACCGGACCAGGATGTGCGACGCGGATTCCGGGAATCCGGACAGGGTGGAAATGGGTTCGGTGGATTTGAAATTGTGGAAGCTGGGGAAGAAATGGTGGACGAGACCCATGGCGGCAACCACGGAGATGAAGGCCACGACAGCCATGACGTTCATGCGTTTCCCGCGCCAACCCAGGAACCGGTTCCCCACCAGGCCTATCGTGTAACCCAGCAGGATGACCCAGCTGATCAGGATTTTCGGATCCCAGGGGCTGAGCATGGCGGCCATGTGGGTGTCCATGCGGTCGGCCAGATCGTACATCCACAAATGGCCCAGGCACAACGAGGCGAACAACAGCGGAACGCCCAGTTTCACGGCTCCCACGCTCATGCGTTCCAGGGTGTCGAGAGAAGGCAGGCGGCGGAACAGCAGGCCGAATTGGTGTTTCATCAGTTGCCGGTTCAGGATCAGGTAAAGCACGGCGAACAGGAAGCTCAGGCTCAAGGCCGTGTAGGCGAACAGGACCAGGATGGCGTGACCGGCGAAACCGGGATCGTCAAGATAGACGCTGACCTCGGGTTCGGTCGTGCTGAAGGAGCTGCCTATGAAGATGAGCAGGAAGGCCATTCCGGTCACCAGGAAACCGGTGCTCTTGGCCTTGATCCTGATTTCGATCACCAGGTAGGTGGCCAGCATGGCCAGGGCCAGGGCGCAGAGAAATTCAAGAGGGGCGCCCATGGGCATACGGCCCAGAACGAATCCCTTGCCCAGCATGCAGATGATATGAAGGATGACGGCGGTAACGGCCAGGCGGGTGCAGAGCCGGCGGGCGACGGGATGATCGGTATAGAACAGCCAAAGATAGGATCCCCAGACCACAAGATAGATCATGGGCATCAGGACCTTGAAAACCGACATAACAACGATCATCAAAAAGCCTCCGTTCGGGCGCGGCCGTTTTTTTCCGCCAGCCCTTTCAATACGTTTTCGGCGATGGTTTCCGCTTCCTTCACGCAGGCGTTGACCGAGATGCCCCGGTACGAACTGCCGGTCAAAAACAGCCCTCGATACGAAGTGGTCGCACGGTCGAGCTCCTTCAGGCGGGCCAGATGCCCGGGGACGTATTGGGCAATGGCCCGTTCATGCTTGATCACATTGACCATGTCGGGCGCGCCCTTCAAACCGAACAGCGGTCTTATTTCCGACAGGAGGACGGCGGTCATTTCCTCATCGGTCTGGTCCATGAAGCCCGGGTTGGCGGATCCCCCGGCCATGCAGCGTAAAAGGACCCGGCTGTCGGGGGCCCGGCCGCCGAAGATACTGCTGGTCCACAGGGCTCCCATCAACTCCCGTTTTTCCCTGGTGGGCACCAGCATGCCAAAACCGTTCAGGTCGTGGGTCACGGCCTCCCGCTTGAAGCCCAAGGCGATTACGGCCATGGGGGCGAAGGGGATTGCCGCCAGGTTGTCGGCAAAAACGGGGTCGAGATGTCCCAGGTGCCTGGCCGCCGCATGGGCGGGGGCGGCTTCGACCACCGCGTCGAACGGACCGTGATCCCCATCGGTGGCAACGAGGCGCCATCCATCTTCAGTGGGCGAGATTTTCCGGACATCGGCGTTGACCCGGACTTCGGCCAGGGGGTCGGCGGCCAGGTCGGCGACCATCGCGTCGATCAGGGTGGCCATCCCGCCGGTGAAGGAATGCAGGACACCGGAAGGTCCGGCGTCGGTCTTGTTCCTGCCCTCTTTTTTCTTCTGACGGGACAGTTTTATCATGGCCTTGAACAGCCCGCCGTAGTCCTTTTCCAGTTCAACCATTCGGGGAAAGGCCGCCGCCAGGCTGAGGCGCCTCGAATCGCCGCCGAACACGCCCTTGACCATGGGGTCGAGCATGATGTCGGCGAACGTCTGCCCCAAACGACGGGCGCCGAACTGTTCGATGGTTTCGTCGGTGGAAGGATCTTCGGCCGCCCGGCCGAGATCCTTGCGGGACGGAACGAAAAGTTCACCCGCCATGCGGAGTTTGGCGCCGGTGGACATCATGCTGGATTTGAGGAAAGCCTTGGGAGTGATGGGGATTTCCTGGATCCGGCCGTTGACCAGCAGAAAGCGGTGGGCGGTGGCGTCGCTGCTGCGTTGGAGTTTGTCCCTCAATTCCAGGCGATCGACAAGCCGCAGCGTGGCCGGTTCGTTGTCCAGGAATCCGTTGGGTCCCCATTCCAGCTGCCAGCCGTCCTGCCTGATGGTCTGCAGGTTGCCGCCCGGTTCGCTGTCCTTTTCGAACACGGTGACCTGTACGTCGAGACCGGAATCCCGTGCCCGATCACGAACATCCAGGGCGGTCGCCAATCCGGCGACGCCGCCTGCGATGACTGCCACGGTAAAAGTATTGTCAGACTTCGGGGCCAATTCTGCCCACCTCCGTCGAAAAGGCTTCGTCCATCATGTGATCAGCCAGGGAATCCAGCCAGATCCCGTTGAGATTCAAAGCGGGTCCCCGGTGGAAATCCTCGACACCCAGGTCGATGGCCCGGGCCTTAAGTTCGATATCCAGTTCCAGCAGTGTTTCGATGTGTTCGCAGGTGAAGCTGACCGGCTGCACGAGCAGGCGGCGGGCGCCGGCCCGGGCGAGTCGGGAAACTTCATTTTCGATCTGAGGGCCGAGCCACTTGACTGGGCCGACCTTGCTCTGGAAACACAGCTCTGGTTTTGCTCCGCCGTTCACGCGGTTGAGCCAGGCGCCGTTTTCCGCCGCGCCGAGGATCTTTGTGACCAACTGGTGCACGGCGTTGACCGTGGCCCGGGTCCTGTCCAGATACGGATCACCCTTGCGGATGAACGACTCGGGCAGGGAGTGCGCCACATAGAGGAGGGCGCATTCGCCGGGATCGATCCGGTCATCGGCCCAACATGTCAGCTGCGTGATGACCGGCCGGGCCACCGCTTCGATGAAGCCAGGTAAAAGGTGCCAGTCGGGCACCACGTGCACCGGCGCGTTGGGCGCGATTTTTCCCAGGGCATCCAGGACAAACCGGATCGTGCTGCCGTTTGTGGCCCCGGAGTACTGGGGGAAGGTCGGCACGATCAGGAACTGCCGCGCTCCGGCTTTCATCAACTCGGCGACGGTTTGGTCGGGAAAGGGATCCCAGTACCGCATGGCCACACCCGGCAGGGTCCCACGTCCCGTTTCACTGATCTTCTCCGCCAGATACACCGCCTGCTTCCTCGTTGTGGGCAGCTGGGGCGTCGAGGAATCCTCGCTGATCATGGCGTACCGTTCGCGGACTTTCGGCGCGCGTTTCCAGGCGATGAACCGTCCGGCGATTCCCGCGACCAGTCGCGGTGCCGGGAAAATATTCGGATCCCGGAACAGGTTGCGCAAAAACGGCTGCACCGCTTCGGGACCATCAGGGCCGCCCATTCCGCACATGATCAGGCCCGTCGTCCGGGCAGGATCCAGGGCAGCGCGCGGGAATGTGTCGATCGTCATCATGTTTTGTTCAGGCCTCGCCGTTTTAAACGGTTTTCGAAAAGATGGGTTTGCCTTTGCCCTTGCCCAGGTATGTATCCAGAATCATGGCCACGTTGCGCACGAAGTAGCGTCCCTTGTCGGTGATCCGGATGCCGCCCTCGTCCATGGTCGCCAGCCCGTCCTCTATCAAGGGAGGCAGGGCCTTCAGGCTTTCGCCCAGCAGCTCGTTGGCCGGGGCGCCGTATGTCTTTTCGGTCAGGGACCATGGGAGTTCGAGATTGCACATCAGGTTCAGGATGGCAAACCGCCGCAGCTTGTCGTCGTCGTTCAGCTTGTGACCCTTGACCACGGGGAGGCCGCCGGCGTCGATGCCGTCGGACCAGCCGGAGAAGTCGGCGTCGTTCTGGACGAAACGGTCACACACGTCGCCGATGCCGCTCATGCCGAAAGCCAGCATGTGAGGGGCGGGTCTGGTGGCGTAACCCATGAAGTTCCGGTGCAGGGCCCGGTTCTCGAGGGCTACCGAAAGTTCGTCGTTTTTTTTGGCGAAGTGATCGATGCCGATCCAGGAGTAGTCGGCATCCCGGAACATATCCACCGTCAGCTGGAAGAGCTGGAATTTGTCATAACCGGTGAGCATGATCGTGGTGTCGACCTTTTCCTGGTTCGGCCTGACCCAGGGCACGTGGGCGTAGCTGAAGCAGGCCACGCGGTCAGGCTGGAGACCGATGATTTCTTTAAGTGTGGCGGTGAACGTTTCAAAGGTCTGGCCGGGCAAACCGTACACCAGGTCCACGTTGACGCCCTCGAATCCAGCGTCGCGGCATCCCTGATAAATCTTGA